>CAZSGL010000170.1:0-4560 GCA_964606265.1 uncultured Anaerolinea sp.
CGATGACCTGGCTGCCTTCCGCCGGGTGCGGCAGGAGCAGATCGCCATCCATAACGGCGTAACGCCGCGCGGTGGCGGCTTGTTCATCTTCGTAAACACCACGCTGGATGAGGAATTCCACCAGCGGGGAAGGGTCGGAAGGCGGGGAGAAGACATCCACATAGGGGAATTTCTTGCGCAGCGGATCACTTTCCTTCACACCCACCAGGCAGCCCATCAGGTTGATCACCACCTCGGGGCGGCTGCGTTTGACCGGTAGCAGCGAGGTGAGGCGTCCGTAAGCTTTATCTTCAGCGGATTGGCGCACCACGCAGGTGTTAAGCACGATCACATCTGCTTCCTCGATGACCGGGGAAAATTCATAGCCAAGATGCTCGAGCGCGGAAGAAACGCGTTCTGAATCCGCCACATTCATCTGGCAGCCTTCGGTCCACACGTGATATTTCATGACGGCGATTATAACAGGAGACTTCTACAAATCAGGCTGAATGTGTCCGATTATGCGCTTTCGCAGGTTGAATTTGGTAAAATGGAACGTATAGAGTTTGAAAGGTGGAGACCTAATTGGAAAATACCCCGCAAAAGAAGAATTTTGGAATATCCCTGCTGGTGCTTATTGTCACAGGTTGTTTACTACTCAGTGCCGGACTGGTAGCAGGAGGGTATTTCCTCATCAAAGCCCAGCGCAACTATACACCGCCCGAAGTTACCGCGGCACCAACCGCCACACTAAGCACTATCGTTTCCTCCCCGCAACCAACTTTGCGGCCCGGGCAGGCAACGCCCACACCAGACGTTAATGCGCTGCCTCCCGCCATTGCCGGGCAGATGGATATTATCCAGGAGCAGGTTACCAGCATCCGCGGTTTGGGACTGTTGACTAATCTCCAGCGTGACATGATGAGCGAGGCAGACCTAAAGGATGTAGTTGTAAATGAATTCTTTGCGGATTACACCCCGGAGGATGCTGCCAAGGACGCGCTTGAACTGAGTGTTTTTGGTTTGTTAGAGCCAGGTTTTGACCTGCTTCAGTTCTACCTTGACCTGTACTCTGAGCAAATCGCGGGTTATTATGACAGCGAGACCAAGGAAATGTATGTGGTCGGCGGTGAGTTCACTGGTTTGGAGCGCTTGACCTATTCGCACGAGTACACCCATGTACTCCAGGACCAGCATTATGACCTGGAGAACGGGTTGAACCTTAACGATGATACCTGTGAGGTGGATACTGAGTACTGCGCGGCAGCCTCAGCGCTCGTGGAAGGTGATGCCTCCCTGACTGAGCAGTTCTGGTTCCTTGCCAACGGCACCGAGCAGGACCGCAACGATATCCTCAATTTCCAGCAAACTTATTCAAGCCCTGTATATGATTCTGCCCCGGCTTTCATGAAGGAAGATTTCCTTTTCCCCTATTCACAGGGATTTGATTTTGCCAACGCCTTATACAGCCGCGGAAAATGGGCGGCGGTGGATGCGGCTTATGCCAACCCGCCGGTGACCACCGAGCAGATCCTGCATCCCGAGAAGTACCCGGATGATAAACCGGTGTCCGTGGAGATCGCGGATTACGTCAGTGACCTGGGACCTGGTTGGAGTGAGTACGACCGTAATGTGATGGGCGAATGGTATACCTATCTCATCCTGGGCGTGGGACGCAGCGCCGATATCCGCCTGGACCAGGACGACGCCAAAACTGCTGCCGCAGGCTGGGATGGAGACACCTATCTCTTCTTGATCAACGAGGCGAGCAGTGAAACAGCCTTTATCTGGCTTAGCACCTGGGAAACGCAAAAAGACAGCAATGAGTTCTTTACCGCCAGCCGCGATTATGGCAATGCGCGTTGGGGGACCAGCACGGAATCTGGCAGTGACTCAGTCAGTTGGAATTCCTCACAGGAGGGGCGCATCACCATGGTGCGCAGCAGCAAGAATGTACTGTGGGTGATCAGCCAGGATGAAAAAGTTGTAGACGTTTACCTTCCGATCATAGGGCAGTAAGCATGCCCATCGACCTGACGCGGGTGAAAGGGTTGTGCTTTGACGTTGATGGCACCTTAAGTGACACAGATGACCACTGGGAGTCTGTGATCACCCGTGCGCTGGCACCGCTGCGGTTTCTCTTCAAGAAGGGTAATCCTCAGCCATTCGCGCGCTGGTTGTTGATGGTAACCGAATCCCCGATGAACGCAGTCTACCACTGGCTCGACCGCCACAGCCTGGATGACAACGTCGCGCGCCTTCTCAGCCGCATGTCACACGGAAGACAAAGCAATAAACACAATTTCTGGTTGATGCGCGGCACGCTTGAACTATTGACCGGTGTGCAGGAACGATACCCGCTTTCAGTTGTCAGCGCTCGCGATGAGGATACCACCGTCCGCTTTTTGGAGCAGTTTGATTTGGTGAAATTCTTCCGGGTTGTAGTTACTTCGCAAACCTGCGAACTCACAAAACCCTTTCCGCAGCCGGTGATTTATGCCGCGGAGGGCATAGGGTTATCCCCCGAGGTGTGTGTGATGATCGGGGATACCACGGTTGACATCCTGGCAGGGAAGAGTGCAGGCGCGCAGACGGTGGGTTTGTTGTGCGGGTTCGGCACTGAGGATGAACTTCGTTTAGCTGGCGCGGACCTGATCGTGCGCGACCTGGAGGAGTTGCACCGGGTGTTGTTGCCCGACCTGGTGACGCCTTAATTAGCTGCGAGTATTGAGAATTGTACAGTGGGACTCTGCGTGGAATTGCCGGCGGAGTCCCATGCTTTTAATTGCACGGTGTGCTTGCCGGTTTTAACGCGCAACTGCCAGGCGTAAGGAGCTTGAGATTGTGAGCCAGCCAGCTTACCATCCACCCACCATTCCACCTTGGAAAGCGGGGAAGCATCCTGGATATCTGCACTCAGGGTGACGGCGCCGTTGATGAGCTGTAGCTCCTGGTCTGCCAGTGGCGTGGAGACAACGATCATCGGGGGAGTGTTATCCACAGTCACCTGGAGCACAGCCTGATGGATCTCTTTAGAAGCGCTGACCACCAGTAATCGGATCGCGTACAAGCCATCAAGGGCGGTAGTATCCCATTCCAGTAATTGATCGTCACTCACGGCTGTGGTGATGGGATCGCCGAGCTGCTGCCAGGATTCAGGGTTGATGCCTTTGCCCACCTGGATGGTGTAGTAGCTGAAATCATCCCCGCCCGCGGTGCCGCTGATCATCACCTTACCCCCGACCACGCCAAACATTTCGGGTGTAGTCATGAGCGCGTCCGGGTCCTGTGCCAGGTAGGGGATGGAATCATAACCGGCAGGAGCTACGCTGTAGCCATTATCAATAGCCCATTGACGCAATTCAGCCGGCACATTCATCACCACGGCTTCCTCAATCAACTCGGGGTCGGTAAAAATGGTGGCGCGCTGACCGGTTTCGCGGTTGACCTGTACCTTCTCGTAAAGGGTATCTGGAGCTACCGGCTCATTGCCGGAAAGGAAAACTTCCTGCCGGCTGGCGGGGCAATCCAGAGAGGGAAGCATTCCGGAAGGTACACACACTTCGACAAGACTAATACCCGATGGCATGTTCCACCCGCTATCCGCGAGTCCGCGGGTGGCGTACTTGATCATGGCGTTCCACAATCCGGCTGGCGCGAGTGCTCCGATCTCAGCAGAGCCAGAATCCGGCAATCCCATCCAGGTGAGCACCAGGCGGTCGGGGGTGTACCCCACTGTCCAGGACTGGCTCTTATCTGTCACCTGCCCGACCTTGACGGCGATTGTTTGCCCGGTTTCCAGCGGATTGGGGTAGCCGTAACTATCACGCCAGGCGGTCACATCACTTAAGACGTTATTTACCAGGTACGCCAGCGGATCGCTCAAAGAAGTGCTTATGGATGGCAGCGAGCGGTCAAGGACAAGGCGGTTGGAGGTGGAAGTGACCAATTTCACAAGGTTGGGATGGATCCTGCCATCGGCTCCGGTTACGCCAGCCTGTAGGCCTGAATTGGCAAGTGTGGCGTATGCTGCCGCCACTTCGAGCAGGCTGGATTGCTGTTCCGATGAATAAAGGTCAGGCGCACGGGTGGCAGAGATCGCAGAAAAGCCAAGCGCCTCCGCAACCTTTGACACTCGTGATACATCCACCTGGTTGGTGAGTTGAACCAGTGGCGTCAGATAGTCTCCTACAATTGCTGAGCGTAGGCTGACAGGACCGTGGTAAAGACCATCCGGGTTTTCCATCACCGAGCTCGGATCCTCTGATACAGGAGTATCCCACCTGAGTGAGGCTGGCGAAAATCCACTGGTGAACCCTGCCAGCGCGATAAACGGACTGATCAGGGTGCCGGGTTGATAACCGCTGTCGGCAGTGGTCTCACCGCTGTAACGTGTTGGTCCCATATAAGCAAGGAGCTCACCCGTCCCGGGATCCAGCACGAGACCCGCCGTGGTCAACCCCTGGCCTTCCAGCCCGGTGAAGATGCGCGTGGGCAGCAGCAGGGCAGCCTCACACTGTTCAGACTCGTAAGCCACACCTGAAGCGCTGGGGTTTTCGAAAACCAGCATCTGGGTGGTGG
>CAZSGL010000171.1:0-4509 GCA_964606265.1 uncultured Anaerolinea sp.
ACATTAAGACACTGATGCGCATGCTCAAGGCTTATACACGCAAGGAATATACCCGGATTGCCTGGGCATCCCTCATCTCAGTGGTGGCAGGCATCATCTATTTTGTTTCACCGATTGATTTGATTCCAGACTGGTTCCCGCTGGCGGGTTTTGTGGATGACGCCGCCATACTGGTGTTCCTGATCGCGCAATTACGCGGAGACCTGGCAAGGTTTGCAGCGTGGGAGGAAGCCAGAAATGAAAAACCCCCCAGCCTGGACATTATTGATATTTGAGATCACTTTCCGGTTGCGCAGGGAGAGTTAAGGTGGAAAGGCAACAGCTCCTGATGAAAAGGTTTGCCACACTGGTTGCGGGATTAATCCATAAAATGAGAAGTGAAAAAGGAGGAAAATGACCGCCACCATCACTCCAGAAATCCACCGTGAACTTGCTGTAAGCCTGTTTAATGATGTCTGGAGTTTGCTGGATAATAAGGAGCGCACACGCGAGGAAGCAGAGCGGATGATCAACGCTGCGCATGCCTCGCTGTACCATTGGAGCTTGGTGGGCGAAGCGATAAACCTGGCGAGAGGAGAATGGCAGGTATCCCGGGTTTACAGCGAATGCAGTCGAGCTGAAGCGGCGATACACCATGCGAATAACTCCCAGCAAATTTGCACCCAAAACAATATCGGTGATTTTGACCTGGCGTTTGCCTACGAAGCGCTGGCGAGGGCATTTATGGTCAGTGGTGATGGAATGCGATCCGAGGAGTATATGCATAAAGCAACCCAGGCGTCACAGGCAATCTCCAAAAAAGAGGATAAAGAATATCTCCTGAGCGAGCTGGCATCGATCAAGAAAGTTTAACAAATTGGAGAGATTTGCTCTATAATAATATGCGTATCTATTAAAGGAGGACCAATGAAAAAACAATTATTAGTAATTGCCACACTCATCATCATTTCCACCTTAGTTTTATCTGCCTGCGGCGTGGCTGGTCAGTTGTCGAATGTCAGCGACAGGGGCAAAGCCTTTATGGCAGCCCTGCGGGATGCAGACCATGCAACCTCCTGGAGCATGCTCACACCCGCCGTACAGGAAGAAGTTGGGAGTTACGATGATTGGGTGAATTTTGCCACCCCGCGCAACTTTGACACTTTCTCTTTCAATGCCAATAATATCGAGAACAACAGCGCTCAATTAGACGGTGAGGCAACCCTGGCAGGCGATACCTACCTTGTTACCCTGGTATTGGATAAATCCGGGGATCAATGGTTCGTTTCCGGCATCAATTTCTCGTTAAAGTAGTACGCACATAAATCAGGCGGAGCAGACCACTCCGCCTATTATTTTATTATGGAACAAAAAACGACCCCCTTGTTCTGGAAATATTTGCGCGGGATCCTGTTTTTCTTTGGATTGCCGGTTGTGGTTTTCCTGGCTGCCGGCACATTCCGCTGGTGGCAAGCGTGGGTCTACATCGGTATATCTTATGCTGCATCCATAACCAGCCGGGTTCTCATCACAAAACTGCATCCCGATCTCCTGCAGGAACGGCTGCACTACAGCGACAAGAAGGACGCCAAGAGCTGGGACAAAATGCTTATGCCCCTGGTCGCCTTGATATGCCCGGCAGCCTATTTTCTTACAGCCGGATTTGACAAACGTTTTGGCTGGAGTCATCCCTTGCCATTATGGTTGTACCTGATCGCGCTGGTATTGACGCTGGCATTTTATGCGTTCAGTACCTGGGCATTGACGGAGAACCGTTTTTTCTCCGCCGTGGTACGCATCCAAAGCGACCGCGGACAAACCGTGGTGGACAGCGGACCCTACCGTTATGTGCGCCATCCGGGTTACCTGGCAGGCATGCTGGTGGCGTTAACCTTTCCTCTAATGATGGGGTCCTGGTGGGCATATATCCCGGTTGCGATCATGTGCGTTCTGGTGGTGGTGCGAACAGCCCTGGAAGACAAGACCCTGATCAATGAACTGCCGGGTTACGCAGAATACACTCGAAAAACAAGATATCGTCTATTTCCGGGAATCTGGTAAGTATCCATTAAGGAGGCTTCTTCATGTCCGCTATTCCCCCACCTCTCCCGCCATCCATACCGCCTGCTGTACCCCCGGCTTTCATTCCGCAGCCCCCACCCCCTGCGCAAGGTGAAGTTGTGCGCCTGGTTCTGGAGAAGATAGCCCGCAAGACCGGGATTTTCTCAAAGGTGACTTACAGGCTGGTTGTCACGGACAGGCGCCTGATCTTCGCGATCCAGGAGAAGACCAGTGTGGATTTAATGCGCCAATCCCCGGACACCACACTGGCGCAAAACCCACTCAATTTTGCGATTCCACTGGATGAGGTGCGCAAGATCAATACCTACCAGGCGGGCATGGACGACAGTTCCCCGGATACGATGGAAGTGCTTACCAATTCTGACAAGCTGAAATTCGAAATTTCCAATTACTACAAGGTGCAAAAACAACTGAAGGAAGCCCTGGGCGCGAAGGTAAGTTAATCGCAGCAAAATAAACCCTCGCAGGACGTCATTGTGTATTTAAAATGCATATCCCCGGTATCTTTCAACAGATACCGGGGATTTTTAAGTAGATTCTTTATTTAGTAGAGGTCAGCAGCTTCAAACTGGCTGTTGTAAATATCGGCGTAAAAACCGTTCTTTGCCAGCAGGTCCTCATGCTTGCCCTGTTCCACGATATCACCATTGTTCATCACCAGGATGAGATCGGCGTTGCGTATGGTGGAGAGGCGGTGGGCGATGATGAAACTGGTGCGGTTGTGCATGAGGGTATCCATGGCTTTCTGGATCAAGACCTCTGTACGCGTATCCACGGAGCTGGTGGCTTCATCGAGGATGAGAATTTGCGGATTTGAGAGAATGGCGCGGGCAATGGTGAGCAGTTGCTTTTGCCCCTGCGAAATGTTGCCAGTCTCCTCATCCAACACCATGTTGTAGCCGTCCGGCAGGGTGCGGATGAAGTGGTCGACATTGGCTGCTTTGGCAGACCGTATCACATCTTCGTCGCTGGCGTCCAGGCGGCCGTAACGGATGTTCTCCATGATGCTGGCGTTGTACAACCAGGCATCCTGCAGCACCATACCGAACAAGTTGCGCAAACCACTGCGGGTGAAGTTGCGAATGTCGTGCCCATCTACTTTGATTGAGCCACTGTTGACATCATAATAACGCATGAGCAGCTTGACCATGGTGGTCTTGCCGGCTCCAGTGGGACCAACAATGGCTATCTTCTGCCCGGGGGCGATATCGGCGCAAAAATCATTGATGATGATCTTGTCGGGGGAGTACCCAAAATGCACATCCTTGAATTCCACACGCCCGGTAACTTTTTCCAGTACAACCGGGTTGGCGGTATCGGCTACCTCTTCTTCTTCAGCCAGGAATTCAAATACACGCTCAGCCGCGGCAGCAGTTTGCTGCAGGACATTGGAGATATTGGCGATCTGCGCAATGGGTTGAGTGAACGAGCGCGTATATTGGATGAACGCCTGGATATCGCCCACGGTGATCATCCCGCGAATTGCCAGCCAGCCGCCCATGATGGCAACAGCCACATATCCGAGGTTGCCGATAAAGTTCATCATCGGCATCATCAAACTGGAGAAGAATTGAGACTTCCAGGCGGAATCATACAAGGTGACATTTAACACGTTGAATTTCTCAACACTGCGCTGTTCACCATTAAAGGCTTTCATGACGACGTGCCCGCCGAACATTTCTTCGATATGCCCGTTGACATGCCCCAGGTAATCCTGCTGCTGCTTGTAGTATTTCTGCGAGCGTTTGACCACGACCATGATCAACAAACCTGAAATTGGTAAGATGATGATAGCCACCAGGGTCATCACCCAACTGATGGAGAGCATCATCACCAGCACACCCAAAACCGTGGTGACTGAGGTGATGATCTGGGTGAGTCCCTGGTTGAGGGTCTGGCTGACGGTTTCCACATCATTGGTCACGCGTGAAAGAACTTCACCCTGGTTGGTGCCGTCAAAGTAACGCAGCGGCATGCGGTTTATCTTTTCGGAAATGTCCTGGCGAAACTTGTAAGTGATCTTCATCGACACACCGGTCATCAGCCAACCCTGAATGTAGGCAAACACCGCGGAAAGCAGGTAGAGCCCCATGAGGAGGATGACGATATTACCAATGTACACAAAGTCGATGCCCTCACCAGTACCGGCGAATTGCGCCATGATGCCTTCGAACAACCTGGTGGTGGCTTTGCCCAGGATCTTGGGACCGATGATCATGAAGATGGTGGATGCAATGGCAAAGGCGATAACGATAATGAGGGTTACCCGGTAGGGCTTGAGATACGCCATCAATTTTGTCATGGTGGCTTTGAAATTTACTGCCTTCTCTGTACCGCGCATCATTCCAGGGGGACCACTGAAGGGTCCGGCGGAGCGGCGGGGTCGTGCAGGTTGTTGGGATCTGGTATCGTGCATCATCGGGACAACTCCTTCTCGCTGAGCTGCGA
>CAZSGL010000172.1:0-4461 GCA_964606265.1 uncultured Anaerolinea sp.
AAAACCGTTTTATCTACGTCGTCCAGTTTCTTAATATACAAACAACCCACGCTTGTTTTGTATTTGCCGAGTTTCTGCAGCAGGTCTGCATATTTGTCAAAGCCCCCCATCAGGTATAGCGTAAGGTTTTGTTTGCGCGGTGAGAAACCGGTCAGCATCCAGTCACCTTCACGCCCGCCGGCACCCTTGTAATGGTAGCTTCCAAAACCGACAATACTTGCCCCCCACATCTTGGGAGGTTCTTTTGTCGCCTCCTCCATTAACCGCAGAATTTCATAACAATCTTTACGTTTTGCCTCCTCCTCAACAGAATTGAGAAAGCTCTCCACGCTTGCGTCATTCACTTTCGTCTTTAGTTCAGCCTTTTTTGCCATCTCAGCCTCCAATCTACTCATTTACCCCGGTAAGTTAATCAAAATCGTTTTATTAAAATCCTGCTACCTTATCCACATCCTTGAGCCCTGGCAAAAGAGTCGGCGATCAGTTCCTGCAAAACGTTTATGTCCACATCAGCCAGTTTCTTAATATACAAGCAAGCCTTGCTCGTTGTAAATTTGCCAAGTTTCTTGAGCAGCGGATTGTCAGATTTTTCTCCTACTCCAATATACAGCGTGAGGTTCTGTTTGCGGGGGGAGAATCCGATCAGCGGCATATCGCCTTCGCGCCCGCTTGCATACTTGTAATGAGTTGTACCAAAGCCGATAATGGCGGGTCCCCACATTTTTGGCTCTTCCTTCGACACCTGCCTCATGATCTTTATGATCTCCAGGGAATCCTGCCGTTTGGTTTCATTTGAAACAGAATTGATAAAATCTTCCACCCTTGCGTCATTCACCTTGGTCTTTAATTCAACCTGCTTTGCCAACTCAACCTCCGCGTGATTTTTTCAATCCGCAAATTTACGCAATTCGTGTTCGGCAAATCCCTCCGGCTTATCTGGATCAATGATCTTTTTCTGATTTTTCAAAGATTGTGATTTGCATGCCGTCCGGATCCTGGAAGCGCGCATTGGTGTCCCCCCAGGGGGTTACCACAGGCGGGTGAACCATGGTTGCCCCGTGGGCAAGTAAGCGTTCCACCGCGCTCTTCAGGTCAGGCACCTGCAACGCAAACCGAACCTGCCCGCTGGTGCGTTTTCCGGCTTCGATCTGGTTGATTGTTGCGGCTTGCGTTTCGTCGAAGATTTCCAGGGTGGTATCCCCCATATCGAGGATCACGGCGCGTCCCTGGCCATTGTCCCAGGTCTGTACCGGCGGGATGCCCAATGCCTCAAAATAGAATTTTGTCATGCGCTCGTAGTCGCTCGTGGTAACAGCAACCCTTAATTCCAGTACGGGTACTTCAGGATCTGGTAGTGCCATCTTCGAATTGAGCCTTTCCGTGCCCGGGAGCGCCAGGGCACCTGCTGTTGCATGTACGCCTTGTAATCCCGCCCAGTACTAAACCCTCAACGAGCCCCGGAATCCCCTCGCGCCGTAGTAGGAATCTGCCCCATTGTGATAAATAAAAACATGGTCGTAGCGGCGATCACCAAAGATTGCGCCGCCATGTTTCCTGATCTCAGCCGGGGTTTTCAACCAGCTTGATGTTTTCAGGTCGAAATTTCCAAACTCCTGCAACAGTCGATATTGTTCTTCAGTCAGAATCTCGATCCCCATCGCAGCTGCCATATCCAAGGCGGAATCTTTGGGTTTAAATTCCTTCCTTGCGTCCAGCGCTTCACGGTCGTAACAAATGTTCCTGCGGTCCTTAGGGCTTTCAGCCGAACAATCATAAAAGTAAGTTTCACCTGTCTTTTTATCGTGCCCGACAACATCCGGTTCGCCGCCAGTTCTTTCCATTTCATTGAGCGACCACAGTTTTTCAGGGGCTGCTTCCAGCCTGACTTGCACTTTGATCCATTCAAGATCTTTATGGCGGTTAACATTTTTCTCAAATCGGGTTTTCAATAATTTGAGGAGTTCTTCGGATTGTACCGGGGACAATTCTTTTTTAGAGTTACTCATGTTGTTTCTCCTGTTTTCCTCCATTATTTAATAAGATAAATAATGTCCTAATTATTATAACAGGCAAGATCAATATTTGAGTGATAAGGCATCGAATGACTGCACAAAAAAAGCGCCTTCCAGAGATGGAAGGCGCTTTATCAATTCTTCAACCAGCCTTATTCGGGATTAGTCCATTCCCAGGGTTTGGCTTGTTCGAGCGTTTCCTGCAGGAGTCCCAATATCTTCTCATAGTTGGGCATTTTTTCCCCTTTTAAAAAGGTGAGTTGCAGGTAGAGTGAACGGATAAAATTGCGCCCGTTATTGTAAGCGATCGTCAATTCCCTGTTCTGCCAGGCGCCATTCCACGGACTGCGCAGGGAGGTGAGCCATTCCTTGATTTGATCCATAGTCAGCGTATTGCGGGCAAAAATGCTTACTACCGCCCGCGCCAGGCGGCTATCCTCGTTATACAGGAATGCTTCACTGGTGGAATTCCCCATCTTTTTGGCAATACAATCAAGAATTTTTAGATGTTCCTCTGCACCTGTGAGGTTGCTCTCCGCAATGGCGCCCAGTAGATCTGAAGTATGTGCGAGTGCGTGCGCATAACCCTTGACCGGAACGTAGCCGCGCAGGTCTTTTTCCTTCGCGAAGTAATCCAAGGCGGCTTCCAAAATTGGCGCAATGTCTTTTTTATCCAGTTCCGGGGTTTCATTATTTTGATAGATTATCAGGGATAGCCATAACGCGGAAAACGACCGCAGGAAAACAGAATCCCCTTCAACTTCACCAATCCCTTTTTGCAGGTTGTCAATTAATACTGGAGTAAACCTGCGTAAATCACCTGCGCTGTAAAACCCCTTTTTGAGCCAATTATAGAAAATCTCAAGCCCAATTGAATCCCGTAATTCGGAATCCGTTGAACCTATCGTGGAGAAAAGCTCATCCGTCAGGGTCAAAACGGAATACCCGGCAGGAATTTGGTAATCGTTTTTCATAATCGCAATCCAAAATTGTTTATCCATGCTCAATCCTCAATTTAACCTTTCTAGAATCGTTCTTTCCCCTGGCCTGAATCTTTCTATTTACGCATGATAAGTAATCACATGTGGTCATACACGTAGAAAATAAAATCCTGCGAGGTAGTCTCGATTCCCATATCATGGATTACTCTCAGCAATTGGGCGCGGTGATCCGTGCCGTGATTGGCAACATGCAGCAGCACTTGCCAAACCAGGAGGTCTTTATCTTCCTCTGGTTCCTTAATTGGCTTTTCAAACAACAGATTATCCTGCAATTGTGCCAGGTAGGATTGCATTCTTTGCTCAACACCATCCCAGTGTGCTCGAATTTCCTTCCGGTCGTCAATATTGTCTGCGGGAGTCAGTTCAATGGGTTCGACGTTTCGCAGTTCACTAAACCACAATTCATCAGCATTCATGATGTGAACAATTTGGTCTCGAACGCATCCGTGAGAATAGTTCACGGTTTGGGTGCACTGCTCATAGGTCATGGATGCATTACAGATTTCCCATATCTTGCGGTTTTCTGCAATGTGATAATTGAAGAATAGGTGGAAAGCTTCTGCATTCAATTCGTAACTGCTCCTTCCTTATTCTATTTCACAACCATTCAAGCCTTAAAGTTTTCACTAACCATAATGGCGTATTTCATGAACGCTAGCGTTTCGTATAGCAGTTCCTGGTCTGCCCGCTGACGTATTTTTACCAGGAACCGAACGCCTTCCCTTTCTTTCCATGCCTGGTCAATAATTTTTATCCATTTCGGTTCAACAAATTGTTTCGCCCATTGCGCCCCGGCTTTTTTTGACTGGACCGTACCTGACTGAAGAGAATGCAGCATTCGGCAAATTGTCAAAACAGCAAATGACTGACCAAATTTAGAATTCCAATAGCTGCGGGGTTGATCTATTTCATCTTCGAATGCTTTCATGTCCTCGTGCATCGTCGTTCGTATTTCGCATGCTAATTCATCAACAGGTATTGCCTGCGTCATCCCTTCAGGTTTTTGACCGGTCAATGTTATTCCACGCTCACGCAAGATCCAGCGGACATGCCACTTGTTATCATGGATCGACTTTTCCATGTCAGTACTGCCGTTATCAAAATAATACAGTTCCTTTTTCCCTACTGTCTGCCAATTATTTAAGTCGTCAATACTTATAAATGAGCCTTCCAAGTGTTTCGCCGGGTAACAACCCATCTCCTGGATTTTCCTCTGGATTGCTTCAAGTGCTTTAATGTTTGATTCTGCAATTTCAGTCTTTGTGATCACCAAAAAATCGACATCGCTATCCAAATCGAAATCACCTGTGGCAAGTGAGCCCACCATGTAAATGCCGATAATGTTTTGTGTTAATTCTGTCGAAATTTCATTCACAAAGGTGGCTAACACTTCCCTTAACTCGGGATATGGGTGGCTGGGTATTCTTGTGTCGTCAAGAAATTTCATT
>CAZSGL010000173.1:0-4434 GCA_964606265.1 uncultured Anaerolinea sp.
GACGAAATAACCCTGGTTGTAGACGAATCCAATACCAGTCAGGGGCATTCCGAGGTCAGAGGCTTCTTTAAGGTGGTCGCCAGAAAGGATGCCGAGTCCCCCGGCGTAAACCGGCAGGGATTCGTGCAAACCAAATTCAAATGAAAAATAAGCGATATGTTTGTCGACCAGCTTGGGGTAGGTAACAGCAAACCAGGTGTCCTTGCGCGAAAGATAGGTATCCAGTTCGGCAATGGCTTTGTCGTAAAACTCCAGGTAGGAAGGTTGATCGATGGCGGCGTTGAGGCGGGTGCGGTCTACGCGCCGTAAAAAAGCCACCGGGTTGTGATTTACCGCGTCCCACAACAGCGGATCGATGTATTGGAACAGGCGCTGACCGCTGGGATTCCAGCACCACCACAAGTTGTGGGCTAAGCGGCTGAGCCCTTGCACGCGCCTCGGAAGACTAAAAGAGTTTGGATATTCACGGATAATGGTTGGCATAAATCTCTCTTTGAAACAAAGATGATCTGTCGTTTAGTGACACACTACGCCCTTGGACAATAGGATGATATTTAACTGTGGTGTCCAGGGGAGATTGTCGAGCAGAATTATATCAGATAACGCCGGAAGACTACTTGTGCGCAATTAGTACTCACAGGGGATCTCGGAGAGGATCTTGTTGAAGCGATCAACGATGGGAGTAAGAATTAACGCCCTTATCATGTTGCCGTTCAAGCGCAGTTTACCATTTAATAGGGCAACACGCGCGCCCAGTTGAGCACGGGTGATTTTGGCAAAAGTCTCGTAATCCCCGCTGATTACAAACTCCGCCTGCGGCAGGGGGGGTTCGCGCACCGAGATTTCAGTGAAGATGCCATTCTCGATCTTGAAATAAAGCGCACGATCCTTGCCATCCGGGCAGTGGTGGTACAAGGTTAGCATTGAAGAGGTGAGGAATCTCATCTCCGCTGCGGTGAGCTGCTGCCGCAAGCGATTGTTGGCTTCGGCTGTCCAATCCGGGCTGAGGTATTTCGTGGTTGCCATTGGACTCTCCTGTTGAAAACGGTCATGGAATGGGGATTTCTTATTGCGAGGGGAACAATTGGTCGAAGATCTCTGGCACATGCTCCCGCACCATCTCGCTGTCTATAGCGTTTTCCTTGCAGATGGATTCGTACACATCAACGCTCTTACGGCGTGTGCGTTCCTGGGTGTCCACGTCCAGCCCCCACAGGCCAAAGCGCTGTGTCCAGCCTCGTTCCCACTCGAAGTTATCCACCAGCGACCAGTGGAAGTAACCCTTGACGCGCCAATTGAAGTTGGCGGCGCGCCACACCTGGTGCAGGTGTTCCACCAGGTAACGCGGGCGCATTGTGTCGAGGTGGTCTTCCACACCGTTCTCGGTGACGATAATGGGCAGGTCGAACTTATGCGCCCACTTGAAGCCGTCCCACATGCCGGCGGGTACATTGGCAATGAAACCTGTCGGGCTGATGAGCGCGCCTTTGGGATAGTAGCGCTTGCCGAACATCTCACCTGCTTTGGAGATATCAAACGCCACAATATCGCGGGAGTAGTAGTTTAATCCAATAAAGTCCTGGGTGCCGGCTACTTCGGGCAGGGTGATTTTTTTGAACACCAGGTTGAGCTTGCCTGTGGAGAGTGTGTCATTGAAGGCGCGGTTGAAAAGCTGATCCTGGATGCGCGCCGGGAATTTGTCGAAAGGGGACCAGGAATGGGCAGGAACCAGGCTGCGGTAGTTGGTGGCAACGCCCACCTGGGCTTCGGGCTGCAGTTCGTGCAGCACCCGGTAGGCGGCGGCGTGCCCGCGCAGCACATTGACGGTCACCCTGGCAGCCAGTTTCAAATCACTCTTGCCCGGCGGAAAACCGCCATCCACCCAACCAGTCATGATGAACACATTGGGTTCATTGATGGTGATCCACAGGCTGACGTACTCCTTGAGGGCAGTGGCAACACGGCGCACAAAGCGCGCGAACAAGGCGGGGGTCTCTTCACTCTCCCAACCACCCCTGTCCACCAGCCACAACGGGTCGGTGAAGTGATGCAGGGTGACCATGGGGGTCATCTTGTGGTCTGCCATCCAACGCACGATTTCCACATACTTTTCAAGGGCTTTTTCATCCCAGGTGTCGGCGGCGGGTTGGATGCGGCTCCACTCAATGGATAAACGGTGGGCGTTCTGACCGCTGTCGAGGGCGCGCTGCAGGTCTTCCTTCCAGCGTCCGCCCCACCAGTCACACGCCAGACCGGAGCGCTGGCCTTCGACGATCTTTCCGGGAGTATCCTCCCAGCGAGACCAGCTGTTATTGGTATTGCCGCCCTCCACCTGGTGGGAGGCGGTGGCGGACCCCCACAGGAATCCGCGCGGAAAGGTAAACCTGGCTTGCGGCATGTGCTGCTCCTTGTTTCAAATCTCCAGATAATTATACGCTGATAAAAAAAGAGGCTTTGGATCTCTCCAAAACCTCTGGTGATGGCATGGGGGAATTTACATGCCAGCCATATAAGCAATGCTTAAGGTTCCTGGACCCACATGGGAGCCGACCACCGGACTGACGTAACTTAGGATGCCCTCCACCGCGTTGAACTTCTTGACCGTGGATTCCAACAGTTCCCGGGCTTCATTTTCCGCCAGGGCATGGAAGACGGAAATACGAACGGGGGTGCGTCCGGCGATATCCTTTTCTACCAGTTCGACCATGGCTGCCAGCGCCTTGCTCATGGAGATAACACTTTTGACGGCTTCGATCTTACCGTCGCGAATCTCCAGCACGGGTTTGATGCGAAGAGCAGTGCCCACAAAACGCTTGGCGCCGCCAATACGTCCGCCGGCATGCAGATATTTCAACGTATCCACCACAAAGTAGACACCAATATGGGAATAAGATTCAACGGCAATTTTCTTACATTCCTGCAGGCTGGCGCCATCAGCAGCAGCGCGGGCAGCCGCCAGAACCATGAAACCCAATGCCATTGAGACGAGTTTTGTGTCGATGATCTCGATCGGCGCGTCTTTATATAATTCCTTCGCCTGGATGGCGGAATTGATAGAGCCGGAGATGCCGGAGCTGATGGGGAGAACAAGGATCTCTCTGCCTTCAGCAAGTAATTTTTTGTATACCTCAGAATAATCGTGCACCGTGGACTGGCTGGTGGTCGGCAAGGTCTCGCTCCTGGCAAGGCGCGCGTAAAACTCATCGGGCTTAATGTCAATGCCGTCCCGGTATGTTTCCCCGTCCCAGTTGACCGATAATGTGACCACAGTGATCCCGAGGGTGTCCAGCAGTTCCTGGGGAAGGTAAGCGGTTGAATCCGTGACTATGGCGACTTTTTTCATTTCCACACTCCTAAATGGGTTAACTTCTAAAGTATAACAATGCTTAAGGCTTTAAAAATAGGTAATTTGTCATAATTCTCCTGGTTTTGCTGCTAGTGCAATTCCATCTCGTGCCTGATGGACGCCTGCTGAACACCTGGAATGAAAGTTATAATACATCACAACGAACTGGATGGTTGGATATGGATGCAGCAGCAAACGAAAAAAGCAATATGAGCGTTTTAAGTCATTTCACTGAGCTGCGCAAGCGGCTCCTGGTGGTGATTGTTGCGTTGCTGGTGACCACCAGTGCCAGTTTCGCCATCAGTCAGACGCTGGCAGAATGGCTGGCGCTGCCCATCGGCGGGCTGTCTGCCATGTCAGCCATCGAAGTAACCGAGAACGTCTCCGCGTTCATGCGCATTTCGCTGCTCTCCGGGCTGGTGCTGGCGATGCCGGTCATCGTTTACGAGGTGCTCGCGTTCATCATGCCGGGTTTGAAACCCCGTGAACGTAAATGGATATGGCTGGTGATCCCCACGGCAACGCTCTTTTTTGCTGCCGGCGTGGCATTTGCCTATTTTGTGATGCTGCCCACAGCTTTACCCTTTCTGCTGGATTTCATGGGGATCGAAACCTCCCCGCGACCCGGGAATTACTTTGGCTTTGTGCTTAACCTGATGTTCTGGGTAGGCGTGAGTTTTGAAATGCCGCTGGTGGTATTCGTACTGGCGCGGCTGGGAATTGTTAATGTAAAAGGACTGCTCAAACAGTGGCGCATTGCGGTCATCGCCTCGGCTGTGCTCTCGGCGTTGATCACCCCCACGCCCGATCCGGTCAATATGGGCTTGATGATGATCCCCTTGCTGGGATTGTACTTGTTGAGCATCCTGTTCGCATTGTTTGCCGGCAGGCAGCGCACAAGAGCGCAAGGAGAACGCCATGAAAGTGTTTAACATCGGGGTAGGCGAGATCCTGTTCATTATTGTCCTGGCGGTGATCATCTTTGGTCCTGAAAACCTGGTGAAATCCGCGCGGGAAATGGGTGTATTCCTGAGAAAAGTGACCAAGAGCCCCTACTGGCAGGAAGTATGGGCTACCCGGCGCGACCT
>CAZSGL010000174.1:0-4395 GCA_964606265.1 uncultured Anaerolinea sp.
TATATCCTTGCAAGTCGTAATACTCTTGAAGTCCAAGTTGGCGAAATGGCGAGAGTGATGAAGGAATGGGTTAACACAAATGCGTAAATTTAAGAAACTCTTGCGATACGATTGGCCGCTTCACTTTGTTTTATTACTTACAAATTGGCTACCGGACAATGTTATCTTTTTAAGGATGAGGGGATGGCTGGCACATTGGTTTTTTGGTTCTTGCGGCAGGACGTTAAATATCGGAAGAAATGTGACTTTCCATAATCCTGCCAAAATCCATTTAGGAAATTTTGTCCATATTTCATTTGGGTGTTTGTTTATGGCTACGGATAATATATGGATAGGGGATGAAGTTATGTTTGGTCCATACTGCATCCTTGTCTCTGGCAACCATGGAAGAAAAAACCACTCATATCGATTTGGTGATCCAATATTGCTTCCAATAAAAATAAGCAAAGGAACCTGGGTAGGAGCACAAGTGACCATAACAGCTGGTTCCATTTTAGGTAGCGGATCGCTAATTGCTGCAGGGGCTGTTGTTACAGATTCTTTTCCAAACAATGTGATGGTCGGTGGTGTTCCTGCAAAGGTAATTAAAACGCTGGAATGATAACCCGATGAATAGCATCTTCATTGCAGGTAATTTTTTTTACACCACTTCGGGCACTGTATCAATCGGTGAAGAATTAACCGCAAGGTTAAGAGGTCGCGGCGTAGAGGTGTTTACCGCCTCTTCAAAACGAAATCGTTTTTTTAGGATGGTAGATTTTTTATGGACCTCTCTATATCACCGGAAAACATATATTGTTGCTTTAGTGGAAGTGTATAGCGGGCTCGCCTTTTGGTGGGCATATTTTCTGTCTGTTTTTTTGCAATTATTGAAGAAACCCTTTATTCTCACCTTGCATGGGGGTAAACTACCCGAGTTTATCCAAAAGCATCAACTAACCTTTCGTAAGTTCCTTAATTCTGCAAGTTTCGTCATCACTCCTTCACGATATCTCCTTGAATCCTTTAATTCGATCTGTCCTAACATTATTTACATCCCCAACGGTATCGAAATTAACAATTATGAACTTAATACTCGTTACAACGCGAAACCGAACCTTATTTGGCTGCGGGCTTTTCACTCCATCTATTCACCAATCACGGCCATTGAGGTTCTGCACTTGTTGTCCAAGGATTATCCTGCTGCCGCCCTTACCATGCTCGGTCCCGACAAAGAAGATGGTTCCTTCCGGGAAGTTAACCGGAAAATCTGTGATTATAAACTTGAAGATAAGGTCGTTTTTACTGGTCCGATACCCAAAGAAAAAGTTGGAGAATACCTGTCTCACGGAGATGTCTTCCTCAACACAACTTTATACGAAAGTTTCGGTGTATCAGTCCTTGAAGCTGCTGCATGTGGATTGTGCATCGTGACCACTAACGTGGGTGAACTTCCATACCTCTGGGAAAATGATGTTGATGCACTTTTTGTTCCGCCAACTGATCCAGAAGCCATGGCTTCAGCTGTGAAACGCATATTGGAGGAACCAGGCCTTGCAGAGAAACTGAGCACGAATGCCCGGAAAAAAGCCGAACAATATGACTGGTCAGTCATCCTGCCGCAATGGGAAAGGATAATTGATTCCGTATCATGACCACAAACCAGGATATTATCCTTCGCCGTTTAAGTAATGAGGATTTGCCGCAAGTCGCACGTCTGCACCAAAAAGCCTTCCCGGATTCTGCTCTCACTCGGCTCGGTCTCGAGCCCATCCGCAGGTATTACGCATGGCAGATCACCGGTCCGCACGATTGTTACAACATAGGGGCATACCACCTCGAAAATGCCCTCGTAGGGTACTGTTTTGGCGGGATCTTCCGCGGATCGCTCACCGGCTTTTTGGCTGAGAATAAGAGGTTCCTTGTCCGTTGGATTCTCACCCACCCCTGGTTGATTTTGAGTCCGCTGGTGATCGACCGCATCAAAATGGCATTCCGCATATTTGCTCGCAAGCGTGCCCCGGGTGCATCCACTTATCTCAGCCGGAATCCCCACTTCGGTATCCTCTCCATCGCCACAGACCCCCAAAAACGCGGTATGGGAATCGGGAAACTGATAATGGAAAATGTTGAAGAAGAAGCCAGGAAGCGGGGGTTTATGCGAATGAAGTTGACCGTGCACCCGACCAACACCACGGCGGTGGCTTTTTATGAGCGCTGCGGATGGGAACGGGTAAACGATGACGCCGGGGAGTGGCAGGGAAGAATGATAAAGGTGCTTGCCTGATGTCCTTATACGACCGCATCTATTCCAAATTGCCGCTTTTCCTTCAAAACACAGCCATTACAACATACGGTCTCTATTGGCGCTGGCTGAGATTCGGCGGTGGTTATCAGGAACATGAAGACGGATACAAGACCCGGGATTTTTTTGATCATGATAGCTGGTCGAAATACCAAAAAGAAAAACTTCGGAATTTAATTACCATTGCTGCGAGAGAAGTCCCTTATTATCGTGATCAATGGAATACAAATCAAATACATAAGGCATTAAACGGCAATATCTCAGCTTTACCGTTACTGGAGAAAGACCCGATCCGTGAGAACCCCGGCAGCTTCATTAGGCAGGATAAATTGAAGACACGCTATTGGACTTCCTACACGAGCGGCTCCACAGGTACACCAATCGCGACCTACTGGACTGCAGAAGAAATTCGCGATTCACTGGCAGTCCGAGAAGTACGGTCAGCGAATTGGGCAGGGGTTTCCTTCAAGTTACCCAGGGCAACATTCTCCGGCCGAATGGTGGAACCAAAGCCGGATAGCAAAGGTCCTTTCTATCGGTTTAATGCTGTTGAAAAACAAGTGTACTTCTCTCCATTCCATCTTCGCCCAGATACAGCACAATTTTATATAGAAGCACTTAAAAAGCACAAGATCCAATGGATGACCGGATATGCCGTCTCTTATTACCTGTTAGCGAAATTCATTCTGGATAAGGGACTTGAAGTTCCCCCGATTAAAGCCATTATCACGACCAGTGAAAAATTGACGCCGGAGATGCGCCAAGTGATGCAAGAAGCCTTTCATTGCCGTATATTTGAGGAATACAGCACGGTAGAAAATGCCCTCTTTGCCAGTGAGTGTGAACATGGTCGATTGCACGTAAGTCCTGATGTCGGGATTGTTGAAATCCTCCGGCCAGATGGCAGCCCTTGTGAAATGGGCGAGATTGGTGAGGTCGTTACCACCTGCTTAATGCGATTACTTCAACCAATGATCCGATATCGCCTTGGGGATTTGGCATCGTGGGAAAATGAACTATGCCCATGTGGGCGTTCCATGCCGGTCATTAAAGAAGTAGTAGGTCGAGTTGAGGATGTTGTAATTGGTCCTGATGGTCGACAAATGGTTCGCTTTCATGGGATATTCGCGGATCAACCACATATTGTTGAGGGACAAATCATACAAGAATCAGTCACAAGAATTATCGTGAAAATTGTCCCAACGTCAAATTATTCACAAGAGGATACAGATGAAGTGATCCGACGAGTACAACAGAGGCTCGGGTTGAATGTATCTGTAAATGTAGAGAAGGTAAACGAGATACCCAGGCTCTCATCTGGAAAATTTCAAGCGGTTATTTCAAAGGTACGATCTTGATTTCAATAATACTTCCCATCAGAAATGAAGAAAACACTATTGGGCGATGTCTTGACGCTATCTTGTCGCAGGACGACGACCGGGATAACATTGAAATCCTTATTGCTGATGGAGTGTCAACAGATAAAACACGTGAAATAATCCTTCAATACCAACAACAGAATGCACAAATTTTCCTAATTGATAATCCTAATATGATTGTTCCTACTGGGATGAACCTAGCACTGCGGCAAGCACGGGGAAATATTATTATACGGGTCGATGGACATTGCATCATAGAAAAAGACTATATTAGCAGGTGTGTACACCATTTAAAAAATGACAATGTGGATGGTGTAGGCGGTCCAATGGAGACTATCGGCGAAACTCAACTCTCAAAGACAATAGCCTTAGCGATGAGCTCATCATTCGGCGTTGGTAATTCTGCCTTCAGAACCACTTTTGGAAAAACCATGCTTGTTGATACTGTCCCGTTCCCAGCATTTACTAGAGAAATAATCAATAAAGTTGGCTTGTATGATGAAGAACTGGTGCGAAATCAAGACGATGAATATAACTATCGGATTCGAGAATTCGGTGGAAAACTCCTTTTAGCAGCAGATGTAAGATCAAAATATTTCAGTCGCGGAACACTAGGAAAGCTTTGGTTACAATATTTCCAGTATGGCTATTGGAAAGTCAGGGTTTTACAAAAACACCCAAGACAAATGAGCCTCAGACAATTCATTCCCCCATTTTTTGTCTCGGGTCTTT
>CAZSGL010000175.1:0-4388 GCA_964606265.1 uncultured Anaerolinea sp.
GAACGATCCCCTCGAGCAGGAAGCGCGCTTTGAGGAAATGGGGCGGGATTACAAGACAGAGGATGAAGAACGCCACCCGATGGACGAGGATTACCTGCGCGCCATGTCTTACGGTATGCCGCCGCTGGGCGGGTTCGGCATGGGGGTTGACCGGCTGACCATGATTCTGACTGACCGGCGTACCATCCGCGAGGTGCTGCTCTTCCCGCATCTCAGGAATATAAGCGAGTAGAATGGAAAACCCGGAATCTTCAAGATTTCGGGTTTTTGTTTATACAGGTTCTATGAACGCCAGAAATCGCGTTAAACCGGGCTGTGTCTACTGCTATTGGGAAAACCGCTGCCGCAAACCGAATAATCCTGTGTATAATTAGGACATTAATTATCTTATTTATATTGTTTCAGTTTTTTTCCTGATCAATGAAATGGCGGCGTGGGTTGGAAGTCGTAACTGATTCGCAGAAAAATCGGGTTTCATTTTCATCCGCCAAAAAAGATAACTGGTTCAAACAAACCTGGAAACTTGTCAGGGTTCCATTTTTAACTATTTTCATAGTCACTTCTTTTGTGATCGGCTTCATCGGTTTCCAAAAATATTCCCTATTGAGCGGTTCCGGGTACAACGTTTTTTCCTCGATCTATGCTTCCCTGGAATTGTTCAAGTTCAGCGGTGGGGCGTTGTCCACGCCCATTCCGTGGGAGTTGGAAGTTGCACGCTGGTTGTCCCCACTTCTCGCTGCATACGCAGTAGTCTTTAGTATCGCCGTCCTTTTCAAGAACCAGCTTGGTGAAATGAGTGTCACTTTCTACAATCGCCATGTGGTCATCTGCGGGCTGGGGAAAAAGGGGCTGCTCCTCGCCAGGAATTTTCACAGCAGCGGGCACAAAGTGGTTGCGATAGAAATCGACACTGCAAATTCTTTCATCAAGGCGTGCCGAGATGAGGGCATCATTGTCATTGTCGGCGATGCCCGCGACAAGCAAACCTTAAAAAAGGCAAATATTCAGAGCGCAGATTACATCATTTGTGTAACTGGCGACGATGTGTTGAATTCGGATATTGCGTTGGTAGCTAAGAAAAATAGCTATCGACGTGAATTCGGAAAACTGAATTGTTCGATCCACATCGAAAATCCCGCCCTCTGGACACTTTTGAGGCTGCAGGAATTCACGACTCCGCAACCGGAAAACTTTAGGTTGGATTTCTTTAACATCTATGACCAGGGGGCGAAGCAACTCCTGCAGGAATATCCAATCAAAAATGGTCCCGAGCCTCAAGGTGAACCGCACTTAATTTTCATTGGATTCAGTAATTTTTCTGAACAATTGCTCCTCAACACTTCGCGGCAGTGGATTGGGGATTCTTCCCAATCCGGCAGGAAATTCAAAGTTTCCATTTTGGACAACGAGGCATGCAGCCATAAAGAAAGAATCCTGCACCAATTCTCGCTAATCGAAAACACCTCTGAAATCACGTGTTTTAAAAAGATCTCTGAGGCTGGAGAAATCAATTCTCCGGGTTTTGGTCGATCCAAACTTCAAAACGATACCTCAAGAATCTATATCAATTTTGAAGACGAGAACATTGGTCTCACTTCAGCCCTTTCGATCCTGAACCGCATCCAAAAAGAAGGCGTCGAGATCATCGTTACCATGAATGAAGAGGTTGGACTGGCGGCATTAATCAAGGACAATGCCGCATCCAATGTCCGGCTAAAACCATTGCACTTCTTTAGTCTCCTTGAAAAGACCTGCACTCCGAACCTGGTTTTCAATTCCATGAACGAGTCAATTGCCCGATCAATTCATGCAAATTATCTGGCGATGATGCTAGACAGGGGATCCAAAAACGCCAATTCTACAAACCAGGTGAAGTGGGAGGAATTGGGAGAGGATCTAAAGGAAATGAACCGGGATCAGGCGGATAGTATCGGTACCAAATTGCGATCCATCGCCTGCGAAATCATCCCCTGGACTGATTTCGGTGCCCAGGAGTTTGAATTTACCCGCGAAGAAACGGAAAAAATGGCAAAAATGGAGCACGAACGCTGGCTGCAGCTAAAGCTGCTGCAGGGTTGGAAATTCAACACCACCCGGGATGATCAAAGAAAGGAACATCCCTCCATGCTGCCCTGGGAAGATTCCAGGTTTTCGGAATCAGAGAAAGAGAAAGACAGAAATTCTGTACAACAGATCCCATTATTACTGGCATGCGCTGGTTATCAAATCTATCGTTTGGATTCTTAAGTCCAACAACGAAATCCGTCAATTCGTAAATCAGGAAGGTAAAAATGGCTCACGAAGTATTTATCAGTCACTCATCAAAAGATAAACCATTCGCCGATGCGGTGTGCGCAGGGTTGGAATCCAGGGGAGTTCGCTGCTGGATTGCACCCCGCGATGTTTTGCCCGGAATTTCTTGGTCTGAGGCAATTGTAGAAGCTGTAGAGGAGTGCAGTGTTTTCTTGCTTATTCTCACTTCCAACTCGAACAGCTCCAAACAAACCATTAACGAAGTCGATATCGCGGTGAATCATAACAAAACAATCGTTCCCTTTCGCCTGGAGGATTTCAAGCCTACCGGATCAATGGAATATTTCCTGGGAAACCTGCACTGGTTGGACGCGCTTTCTCCGGGACTCGAAGACCACATCGCAAAACTGGCAGCTTATGTCTTGAAAATCCTGGAAGTCAATAAATCAAAGGATCAAAAATCCCGGGAACCCGCACCCATGAAAGATGTGGCTGCTACGCTCATCCAACCCGAAAGAAAAATTGAAAGCAGCAGACCTGTTGATAAAAAAAGGAGATCGAACATGCTTAAGATTTCCGGGGCAATCGGCGCACTGGTTGTAGTCGGCGTGATTGCGGCTTACCTGGTATTCAACCAGAAGAAACCGGCAGTGCAGGCATCTCTTCCTTCCCCAACGGTTGAAGAAACCACAGCAAATGTTGAATTACAGCCCAGTCCTACGGCAAGCTTGGAACCGACTGTGCAAGCAACGCTGCAGGAGACCGCACTGCCTGTTGTTGTGGTGTCGGTCCCCACGCCAACTGAAGAGCCCGGGATTGGCATTCCAATAACCTCGGGTAAAGACGGGATGACGCAACTGTATATCCCTGCGGGTTCATTTACGATGGGAAGCGATTTTGGTCAGAGCGATGAAATGCCTGTTCACCAGGTGGTTTTGAGCGCATTCTGGATCGATAAGACTGAGGTCACTAACGCCATGTACGCCCAATGTGTGCGCGACCAGGCGTGTCTGAAGCCTCTGGTCGTAGCTTCATCGAGCCGGGCGAATTATTATTCCAGTTCGGAGTTCGCAGACTATCCAGTCATGGGGGTTACCTATACCGATGCCAAAGCTTATTGTGAATGGTCGGGGCGCAGGCTGCCCACTGAAGCTGAATGGGAAAAAGCTGCCCGCGGATTGGAAGGTAATAACTATCCCTGGGGAAACGAAAATCCTTCTTGTTCCACGACAAACTCCCTGGGATGCACAGGGGACACTGAAAAGGTTGGCAGTATTCCTGCCGGTGCCAGCGATTTTGGGGTGCTGGATATGACAGGGAACGTGTTCGAATGGGTTTCTGATTTTTACCAGCAAACCTATTACGAAACCAGTCCATTGGTCAATCCTGCAGGACCATCCGAAGGAACAGTTCAAATTGCCAGGGGCGGTGCATGGGATAGTAACGCTAATGTCATTCGTGTTACGAACCGCACGATGATGAATGCCAATACCAAATCCAATAACGTTGGTTTCAGGTGCGCACTTTCCGGGGAGTAAACCAATCGATATTACCCATATCTTTAAATTTCCCGGTGATAATTGTTGAATCAAAAAGACCTGCATAAATGCAGGTCTTTTGAATTAATTACGAGCGCCAGAAACCGCGCCGCACCGGGCGCACATCTTCAGCGGTGATAAAGGCTTGCGGGTCAGCCTCGAGCGCGATTGTTTCGACGTTGGGAACATCCTTGCGCAGTACCGAGGCGTGCAGCTCAAAAACGGTGCCGTTCTTGCCGTGCCCGGCGATTTCGGTGACGGCGTAACCGGAGGAGCGCAGCTTTTCAGCGATGGAAACGCCGCGGTTCGAGCTGATGATGGTGACCAAAATGTGACCAATGGCCAGCCGCTGCTCGATGAGCATGCCCACCAGGTTGCCTGTGGCAAACCCTGTGGCATAACCGATGACATTGAGGATATTGTCCAGTTCTGTGAGCACGGAACTGATGGCTACCACAAAGATCAATGATTGGAAGAACCCCAGTATCCAGACGACGAGCTTTTTGCCGCGCACCACGAAGAGCACACGGATGGTGTCTAGAGCCATGTCGCCGACCCTGAGGACAAAAATCAGGAGGGCAAATAACCAGGCGTGCG
>CAZSGL010000176.1:0-4381 GCA_964606265.1 uncultured Anaerolinea sp.
TCAACACGTTCGGTGTCCAACTGGGAGATGTGAACCATGCCATCGATGCCGGGGAGAATCTGTACGAAAGCGCCGAAATCTGCGACACGCACGACCTTACCGGTGTAGATCTGACCGACACGGGCTGATTCAGTGAGAGCAGCCATACGCTCGCGTACAGCAGCTTCGTCCTTGCCATCAGTGGCAGCGATGTAGACGGTACCGTCATCATCGATGTCAATCTTGGTATTGGTTTCTTCCTGCAGCAAGCGGATCATCTTTCCGCCAGGTCCGATGATGGCGCCGATCTTGTCGACAGGTATCTTCATGGTGGAGATGCGCGGAACGAAGGAGCGCAGTTCAGGGCGCGGAACAGGAATCACATCCAGCATCTGGTCGATGATGAACAAGCGCGCGGTGTGAGCCTGGGTGAGCGCCTGGCGCATGATCTCAGCAGTGATGCCTTTGACCTTGATATCCATCTGCAGGGCAGTGATGCCCTTGGTGGTGCCAGCAACCTTGAAGTCCATGTCGCCGAGGTGATCTTCAGCGCCCTGGATGTCAGTGAGGACGACGAATTTGTCGCCTTCCATGATGAGTCCCATGGCAACACCTGCCACTGGGGCTTTGATGGGCACACCCGTGTCCATGAGGGCGAGGGTGGAACCGCAAACGGAGGCCATGGAGGATGAGCCGTTGGAGGCTAATACTTCCGAGACCAGGCGTAATGTGTAGGGAAATTCAGCAACGGAGGGCAGCACAGGGACGAGCGCGCGTTCAGCCAGTGCGCCATGACCAATTTCACGACGGGATTGACCACGCAGCATTTTTACTTCGCCGGTGCAGTAGGGCGGGAAATTATAGTGGTGCATGTAACGTTTGGAATCATTCGGGGAGAGGGTATCGATCTCCTGAGCTTCCTTGGGGGTGCCCAAAGTTGCCAGGGTGATGACCTGGGTCTCGCCGCGGGTGAAGAGCCCTGAACCATGCGCGCGCGGGCTGATGCCCACTTCGCACCAGATCGGGCGGATCTGGGTGAGGTCACGACCATCGGGGCGTTTGTGCTGAACGAGAATGCGGGAACGCACAACGCGTTTGACCACTTCCTCGAAGGCTTCCTTGTATTGGGCAATCTCTTCAGCGGCATCAGGATCGGTGTATTCCAACACTACGGATGCGCGCAGCTCGTCCAAGGCAGCTTGCAGTTCATGCTTGCTGTGGGGGGCATCGAGGGCTTCGTTGATCTCAGAGGATGCGCGGTTGAAAACCTTCTCAACCAGCGTTTCATCCAGAGTGAACAACTGCACTTCGCGTTTGGCTTTGCCGATTTCCTTGGCCATTTGAAGCTGGGTCTCAACGATTCCCTGGATTGCCTGGTGACCGAATAACAGGGCGGCAACCATGCTTTCTTCATCCACTTCATTGGAGGCTGATTCAACCATGAGGATGGCGTCAGAGGTGCCGGCGATGCGCAAGTCAAGGTCAGAATCATCTATCTGGGCATAGGTGGGGTTGAGCAGAAGTTCGCCGTTGATACGCGCCACACGCACTGCGCCAACCGGTCCGCCCCAGGGGACGTCCGAGATCATCAGGGCAGCCGAAGCGGCGTTAATAGCAAGAACGTCCAGCGGGTTCTCCAGGTCAGCGGAGAGTGAGAACATGATCACCTGGACCTCATTGCGGATGGACTGGTTGAACAGCGGGCGCAACGGGCGGTCGGTTAGGCGGGATACGAGGATGGCGTCGGTGCCGGGGCGGCCTTCACGACGGAAGAAGGAACCGGGGATGCGTCCGCCGGCGTACATTCTTTCTTCGTATTCCACGGTGAGGGGGAAGAAATCCTGGCCCATGCGGGGCTCGGTTCCCATGGTGGCAGCGGCGAAAACGACTGTCTCGCCAAATTGAACAGTTACCGCGCCGCCAGCCTGGGCAGCGAGTTTGCCGGTTTCGAACGTCAAAGGACGCCCACCGACGGTGGATATATATTTCTTACTTTCTGGTTTCATTTAGTGCTCCCTTGTTTTTCCCGCCTGGTTAGGAACTGAAAACTGCCGGGGACGGTACCGTCCTCACCATTTTTCAATACCCAACCGGCGGCTATTTCCGCTGTTCCGGGGCGTTATTAAAACGAGTAGATGGAAAATTCTGCCCATCTACTCGTTTATGCTTGCCCTACCGGGTGCGGATGTTCAGCTTTTCGGTGATGGCTGTGAACCGGGCAAAATCAGACCGGCGCAGATAAGCCAACAACCGCCGCCGCTTGCCTACCATTTGCAGCAGCCCGCGACGTGATGATTGATCTTTCTTGTTAGCGCGTAAATGCTCGGTGAGCTGTTTGATCCTGGTGGTCAGCAGTGCAATTTGCACGTCGGCTGAGCCGGTATCAGAATCATGGATGTGGTAATCAGCGATCAGTTTTTGTTTCTCTTCAATTGTTAAAGCCATGACAATTTCTCCTAAGTTTATTTAACCGTCTCCTTGCCCGCAGGTACCCCGCAAGCAGGTCTAGTCATTTAAGGAATTATACCAGAGGATGGGGTTGGTGAGAAGATGCGCGAAAACGCTGGAAGTAGCTTACAGATCATCGTCCTCGGAGAAATGCCTTGAGTGACTCCTGTCCTTCGGCGGAAAAAATAGGCAAGGAACGCCTGACCATGCGGATCAAGGTTTGGTTGGGTGAGATTGCAATGGTTTGTTTGAGAAAGTAAATAGTCTCAGTTTCCGATTTTTGGATCAGGCGCTCAATGATTGTTTCAAGGTAAGGGCTTATCCTGGTATTCTCCTCGAGCAAAAGAGGCTGCAGATGTTTATAGATCAGTGGAAGGCTGGTGAGACTGGAATCCGTGATCATTGAGGACAGCCCATATACCGCGATTGAGCGCGATTTCTCATCCGCTGCCTCGAGCCACTGCTGGAGCATGGATAGCCAGATCTCGGGTTTTTCAAGGCGGAGGTTGGCAGTTGCGCGGGTAAACAACCACGTAAGGTCCTGGGGATCGGAACTCTCATTTGCCCAGGATGTGAGGCGCGGGATAACACGGTCAAAATACGCTGCCGGAAGGGCTCCCAGGAGTGTAGCTGCCAGTTGGCGGGGCTCAAGTTCCGGGCATTTCATTAGCAGGTCAATAAACTCACACAACCGGTCAGGAGAGGTTGTCGCAAACTTACTGAATGCAATCTCAATTTCGCGGTTTAACATGGCGGGAGTGCGAAATGCGAAAAGTGTGCCAGCCTTCACTGATAAGGAACTGGACTGAAAAGTGAGATCTGAATAGGCGGAGTAAAATTGCAGAAGTTCCTGCAAAAGGTGTTTGGGTTCCTCAATCAACCCTGTGAGCAGGTTGACCTTGGTACGAAGACGGGAAATCTCAATGGCGGGCATGGAATCAGATCAATAAGACCTGGAAAAATGCACCTTTTCATGGGCTTCTTTGCCGCAGACGATGCATTTGCCTTTACCCCCGGGCTGGTCCAGGGGTATGCAGCGGGTGGTAGCTTTGGTGTCTTCTTTTACTTTGGTCTCGCAGGCAGGATCACCGCACCACCAGGAGTATGCCCAACCGTCTTCGACAATGTGTTTCAGATGCTCATAATCGGTGGGTTCAATGATATGGCTGTCACGGAAATCAACGGCACGCTGGTAGAGAGAGGTTTGAATATCAACCAGGAGATCAGATACACTTTTGGCGATCTGGTCCATCGGGAGTATTGTTTTGCCATCCCGGCCGGGAACATCACGGCGGGCAGCCATGACGGAATTTTTCTCCACATCCTTGGGTCCAACTTCGAGACGTAGCGGCACACCGCGCATTTCCCAATCGTTAAACTTAAAACCGGGAGTTAATTCAGAGCGGTTATCCACCTTGATGCGGAATTCGCTCAATGCGCCGCGGAGTGTCTCAACCATTTCCATGACCTTAGTATGTTCTTCGTCACTGCGATAAATGGGCTCCACCACAACCTGGATAGGCGCGAGCTTGGGAGGCAGAATCAACCCCTGGTCGTCTCCATGGGTCATGATAATGGCACCGTTGAAGCGGGTGGAAACACCCCAGGAGGTGGTCCAGCAATATTGGAGATTATTGGTCTCATCGAGATATTGGATATTGAAAGCTTTGGCAAAATTCTGCCCCAGCAGATGGGAGGTGCCAGCCTGCAGCGCCTTGGTATCGCCCATCATGGCTTCGATGGAGTAGGAGTGCACCGCGCCAGCGAATTTCTCTGTTGCGCTCTTGCGCCCGGGGATGACGGGTACGGCGGCGTCGTCAATGGCGAAGCGGGTGTAGGTCTCCAGCATGCGCAGGGTTTCTTCCTCGGCTTCCACCTCGGTGGCGTGGGCGGTGTGCCCTTCCTGCCAGTAGAATTCGAGGGTGCGCAAAAATAGGCGTGTGCGCATTTCCCA
>CAZSGL010000177.1:0-4362 GCA_964606265.1 uncultured Anaerolinea sp.
GGCGGGATGCGCACTTCCCCGCTGTTGAGCAGTTGCTCCACGATGAGGAGTTTAAATATTATTCATTAATCAATCTTTCCCTGATTAAATCTTCTTTTACGAGCATATGGCTTTCCTCAAAGATTTTTTGGCAATCCTTAGCAAAAGGACTATATCTGATAAAGTCTGGCATCTTTGGAGTTCTTAGTGAACTTGGAAAAGACACATTCGAAAATGCGATGGTCGAAATTTGAGGGATTTCATGAATGTCAAAGAGCTCCACTAGAGGATACTCTTGTTGATTATATCTTTCTACTATAACCTTTGTAATTGCTGCTTTATATCTATCTGGAACAGCCTTTATATACCTAAGATTGGTCCCTTTAAATTTCTTTGCGAGCGACATGAATTCTTCGGGGTTTATTCCTATTCCAAACCGATATTTAAACATCAGATCTTCATTAACAATCCCATTTTGAGATTCAGTAGTTAAAATTGTTTGTAATAGATCGGTACGATTCTTTAATGCTGACGCAAATAATAAGGCATTGTAACTGTAGGATTCAAAAGATTTATTTTGGTGGGAGTGCCTAAGGAAAACGACTTCGTTATATGCAGTTTCAAAATCACCAATGACCAAATTTCTTTCAAGACCATAATAATAAATAAAAACGTATCCGATATTTACGGGTTGGGAAATATCCTCAACCCATTTTAAATAAATCCATCTTTGTTCAGGGGATAATTGAGCATAAGAAGGGTAATAAGGTGGTTTTTCAACTGAATTAGTGTCTCGTGGTTTACTAACCGGTAGTTTTTTATAAATAGTACTTGGTTCATCAGGCCCAATAATCTCAAATTTATTCTCCCCTGAATAACTTATTGAAATCCTAATACCTCCCAAAGAACCGACATTTTCAGGTGCCTTATCAGTAAGGATGAGAAGTGTTGCTGGATGGATTTCCTTTATTAGAATAGCATCTTTTTGCGGTAAAGGCGGGGGTGTAGAAACTTGAAGAGGAGGTGGATTGTTTGTTTTTAAGGATTGAGATTCAATTTGGGGTAAAAAAGCGGCAACATTATTCTTAAGGCTATTCAGTCTTTCTGGATTTTTCATTTCAATCAGGTGGGAATCAATCTTTTCGAGAAACTTATAAATATTATTGTTTCTGGCCGATTGGGTTTTCATGTTCATCAATTTATTCTTCAAGGATGCAAACGCACGTTCATATCCGTCATAAATAATGTTGTCTTGCTCTTCCTCGACATCTTTAAGAAGTTTAGACGGGAGCGGGGTAAAAGTCCCGATTCCTTTCCTTTCATATTGAATTACATGAGTCAAGGTTTCTTTTGCTATGTTAATTCGCGACACAATTACGTCGGGATTTTCTGATTTGTTAAAAATTTCTTTAGATTCGTTAAATATCCGTGAGCGGTTTTTTAAGTCAAGTAGAACAAACCTTTCGCAATGTGGACACATACCATTTCGGGTAACTTGATGGAAAAGTCCGGATTTTCCACAGAATTTACATGTAGACATATTCCCCTCCAACTTTTGAAATCAAACATTAACGATTTAAATAATTGATATCCATAAAGAATATACTGATAGGAAAATCTCCCCCCTTAATTATGCACCATTATTGAAATCAAATCACCCCCGGCATTCATCTACAAATTTTTGCCCAACTCCATTAATGTACGCCATTGATGCTCCGGTGAAGGACCCGGAGCATCAATTAACGAAGTAATCTACTTGGTGTGACTATGCTTCAGGGGATGTTGGCGGTGGTGAAGTAGAGCGGGATCAATACTACTTCCTCTTCGCACAGGATGCGCTCCGCCTGGATGTAAAGTTCCTGGCGGGTCAATGGGTCCGTTGCCTCAGCCGCCTGGTCAACCAGGTTGTCGAAATCAAGGTTGGAAAAGTGGCTGGCATTGTATTGCGAGCCGGTTCGGAAGACCTCAAGCAGGAAATCATCCGGGTCGTTGTAATCAGCCGACCAGCCCGACCAGTAAATTTCGGTGGGGTCAGAGTTTACGCGGTCAAAATAGGCGGTCTTCACTACTTCGAGCTGCACCGTAATGCCCAGGTAAATTTGCCACATTCTGATCAACTCTTCGCTGATCTTGATGTTAACCTCACCAACACCACGGTTGGTCATCAGCGTGATGGTAGGAAAAGTGCTCAGATCAGTTTAGCCAGCCTGATTTAACAAATCTCGCGCGTCCGAAGGTTTAAAAGACACTCCCACCACATTGAAAAGGTCCCTGCCCAGGGTTTCCGGGGGGGTGAGGGATGTCGCGGGTCTGGGATCGGTGGCGCCGCCGTCCCTGGCAATCTGCGCGATGGCTTCACGGTCAATGGCAGCAGCAAAAGCCTGCCTCACCAGCACGTTGGTGAACGGCGGTTTCGAGAGGTTAAAAAGGAAAAAAATGCTCGTCGGTCTGGCGGTGTTCTCCATTGGAAGCCAGGGGATGCTTGTCCGCAAGGTATCCACTGGTATCACCTCAACACCGGGCAAAATGACCTCCGTTGGAGCCGGAGGGAGGGTGGCTTCTGCAGTGGGGGTGTCCAGCAGGGTTTCGGGAGTGAAGGCGGCAGGGAGGGTAGCGCTTGGTGCAGCACAGCTGGTTAAGAGCGCAGTTACGAGAACAAAAACAAAAAACACCGACCTCGCTGATCTATTCATAGCCTTATCTCCTTCTCGTTTAATTAATAGATAAAAAAGATAAATAAAGGCTTATTTAGTATAGCACGAGAAAATGCAAATTTCTACATGGTATTGACACGGCATTAGCCGAAGTGGATTCACTACTGTCCAGCCTCGCGACCACCCTTTTTTGCTGGCTAACCCACGCCTAATGGTGCCTTAAAATTGATTCTGACTCACTGACTGTAATTTCCCCAATTGCTTTCAGCCACGCCGTACTTTGCCACAATGCGCTCAAAAATGGCCTGCTCTTCCGCCGTAATGCTCACAATTTGGAAGCCATGCACAAATTCCAGCGGAGATATCGGATCAGGCTGGCTCCACACCACCCTGGCAAAAAACACAATATTCTGTCTTCTCGAAAACTCAGGCGTCAGATCCAGGCGCAGATGGAAAACGCTGTTGGTCACAAGGCTCTTCTGGCTCTCCAGCTTAAATCCCCCGGAACTGATATCGGAAAGATACCCGACAATTTTTTGCGTGTTGTTGTCGACGACGGGCATATAGTATCCAAATTTACGCCGATTGCTGCTTCTTCTTTCATTCCCCATGGTTTATCCTTTCACTGCTCAGAAAAAGGGTAATGCAGTTTACAGCTTCACCCCGTCGTGTTTTGCTTGTGACCTGATCATAAAGTCACCACTTTATCAGATTCCACGCACCAGGCAGTCAATTGGCTCATGGTGCTCAATTCTGCACCTTCAATGAGCTGCAGGTCTTTCAGACCGCGGGCTTCAGCACACGAACCGCAGGCTTTTACCACTCCGCCCTTGTTGATTACTGAGCGCAGCATGCGTTCAATGTTGTAATAGCCCTGGGGGGTTGCCTGGTTGGGCAGGGCGCACGTCACGGCGTCAGCCATCAGGAAGATGCGCACCTCAATACTCTCTATGTGTTCCTTCTGGGAGCATCATTGCCAGGCGTAAGGCGTTATAGGCTTTTTCTGTCCCGTAGGGGGCATCATTGATGATGATCAAGAATGGGCTTTTTCTCACTATTCCTCCCGGGAGTAGATCAATCACCGTTTTCTGTCACACTCAATTATGCACTATTTTTCCCTGGTTTTATTACGCTATCATTTCCGCCAGCTTTTTTCCCAATTCCGCCGCGGCGTTCATCAATTCCGGGTTCTTCTGCGCATCACCCACGTCCGAAAGCGAACCGTACACCCAGCCGGCTACCCGCGCGTGCATAAAGCGGAAGCTGGTCTCCAGCGTGTAAATGGCGTTGATCCCCCCTGAGATGTACAGGTCGACATCCCCGTACGCCAAAATGGCGCCTACCGCCTTGCCGCGGAAAAAGTCGTGGTCCATGTTCCACAATCCGTAGAGGCGGTCCATGCACGTTTTCAACTGCGCCGTGTAATTGAACCAGTAGATCGGGCTTGCCAGCAGCAGCGCGTCCGCCTGGTGGATTTTCGGATAGATCAACTGCATGTCGTCCTGCGTGGTGCAGTAAACCCCCTTGCGTTTGCAGCCGTCGCAGCCGTTGCACGGGCTGATCTTCATCGTGTGCAGGTGAAAGGTCTCAACCGCAGCCCCGGCATCCACAGCCGCTTTGGCCGCCTGCGCTGCCAGTGTACAGGTATTGCCCTTCTTGCGCGGGCTGCCCTCCAGGATGATCAAATTCTTTGTCATGCTTCCCTCCAACCCCATTGATGATTTCCCCC
>CAZSGL010000178.1:0-4279 GCA_964606265.1 uncultured Anaerolinea sp.
AGGGGAAAATGAAATCGTTACTGAATCTGTTCGTTATCGCCAGTCTGGCTGCACAAAGCATTTCCAGTGCCATTATCACCCAACGATCCAACACAAAAAATCAAACAGATGCGGTAGCATACGCCTCACCTGTGCTTTCTTCCGAGCAGGTGCAGCAGGATTCCCCGGAACCGGCTTCCCGTCCTGCGCGGTTGCGGCTAATAGCCAACCCACAGCTTCTCATTCCAGGCATTCCCTTCGATATTGCATGGGAGATCGAACAGTTTGAGACCATACAGTCCCGCGCGGACCTGCAAGCTGTTCTCGAATTCCCCAGCCAGTTGACCAGCAAAGATATAGCCAGCCTCCATCAGGATGGCGATTTCAGCAGACTTTCCTTGCCGGTGGAGCAGATGCAGGACTCCCTGGAACTCACCCCGCCTGCAGAACCAGATAAAGCACTGGAGGAAGGCTTTCTGGTGGACGTTTTCATTCAAAGCGGAGAAGAAGAACTGGTTTCCAATTCAGTCCTCATGACCTCCCCTTCCTTTGAAGTCGCTTCCGATCAGGATGCAGAAGTCATCTCAAGTGACGGCCGCGTAGAACTGAATTTCCCGGCCAAGTCCCTGCCAGAACCACTTTACATGGATATCCGCTCCCCCAGTCCCTCCAGTGTGGATGGCTACTCCATGAGCGGCAACCCGGTAGAGATCGTGGCTGTGGGGATGAAGAGTCTGCAAAACGTAACCGAATTTGAACAGGATTTCACCATCAGCCTGCATTATGACCCGGAGAAAATCTACGGCTGGGCGGAAGAAGACCTCACCATTTTCTACTATAACCTCGACACCATGGACTGGCATCCGCTGGAAACTACAGTGGATGCGGAAAACAATCAACTCAGCGCCCAGGTCAACCACCTGACCGTTTTCGATTACAAAGCCCAATCCTGGCAGGGTTCCAGCCTGCCAACAGTGGATGCAGCCCAGGTTTCAGAATTCACCGGCGCAGGCACCTACAACATGTCCTTCTGGCTCCCACCAGGTGCTGGCGGCTTTTCCCCCGCGCTCTCACTGAGCTACAACAGCCAGATCATAGATGGTTCCACCGCCTTCACCCAGGCTGGTTGGGTAGGCATGGGCTGGTCTTTGGACACCGGCTATATTGAGCTCAATATGCATGGCAACAATGATCAATCGGGCGATGACACGTTCCAATTGACACTGAATGGAATCAGTACCCAATTGCTGCCGATCAATACCTCCAGCGGTGTCACTACCTACATTGCCAAGGATATCAACTATTGGCGCATTCAACAGAATGATACTACCGGAGTCTGGACAGTCAAAGATCAGTCCGGTACAACCTACACCTTTGGCCATTTTACCAAGACAAAAATGGATACAGCCTGTGTGACCAGCACCAGTCAATTAAACAAGACCTGGCGATACTCCCTTTCAAGCGCCACGAACAAATTCGGTCAATCAATTACCTATACCTACGAAAATCAGGATAAATCCACAACCTGTAAAAACCAGGTGGCAGTCTACCCGTTAAGCATCCTCTATGTAAAAGACCCTTCCCGGCCGGAACACCCCTATAAAATCGAATTTGTCACCGAAACCCGCCAGGATTACCAAACCGCCTGGGAAGACAGTGCCTCCAAAAACTTCTTCCAGAAAAAACGCCTGGATAAGATATTGGTGAAACACAATCCTTCCGGCTCCATCTGGAACACCATCCGCCAATACAATTTTACCTATGCCACAACGGATACGAACCAGATCTACCCGGGTTTCATCTGGACGAAAGGCAGCAAAACCTCCACCTTGATCAGCGTACAGGAAATCGATAAGAATAATAATACGCTGCCTGCCACCACGTTTAGTTATGCAGATTTTATGCACCTGTCGCAAGTCAACAACGGACAGGGCGGTACCGTCAGCTTTGCTTATGAGCGTATGACTTACCTGGACGATGACAATGATGATCTGGTTTCGCTCTATACCGTTTTTGGCGAAAATGAATGTAATTCCGGGCTGGGCATTGGAACACTCTGGTACGCCAAAACTGGTTACGGATCGACCAAATGCGAAATGAATATGCTCCAGATCGATAAACAAACCAAAGCCATTGGCATCGCACTACGTACCTTTCCGCAGCACATCGTCAAACCAGGCGGTCGTTATCGCCTATACATCCGCGTACGCAATATCTACGCCACCACCGGCGTGGAATGGGGTTTTACGGATCCGGCCAATGGCAATGATGTAGAAGGCATTGCCAGTGGAATCGGTTCCCAGGCCATGGATTTCGAAGTAGGCAAAGAGATGGCAGTCAATTTCAACCCCATCACCACCAAACTCATCATCGAATGTGACAACTGCTACGTCAAAAAATTGCAGTTCATGGTCATGCCGCTCTATTTCCGTGTGATAAGCAAGACCATCGCCGATGCTGCCACGGGCAGTTCCAGCGTCTATTCCTACACCTACTCCGGCACCGCCGTCAATAACACCCAGGTCTCCGAGACAGCCGGGCGGACAGGAGCAAAATACACCCCCACCATGCGTGAGTATCGCGGCTATTCCACCGTCCAAACCCTCGACCCGCAGGGCTTGCTGCATACCACCTGGTATTTGCAAAGCGATCTGCTGATGGGCAAGCCTTACCATAGCCTCAGCACCTCCGAAAGCATTACTGACAGTTTTGATACACTCAATACCAACTTATGGAATTTCAGCCATGCCGACACGCGCCAGACACCATACGCCATCCCACCCCAGGATTCCTGTCTGAAGAGTAGCTCCACCGCAGCCGATTGGACAACAGTCCTCAGCAACAAAAATTACTCTCTAACGGATGGGAAGATCCTCTATACCCAGTTCCAGGTCTCCGGAAGCACTACACAGGCACAACTGGGCATCGAGACCTCTGGCGGCGATTTCTTCGGTCTCTACGCGCTGCCTAACGGCGCTTCCCATGACCTGAAAGTAAGAACCATTCTTTCAGGTGGAACCACCGATACGACGCTCCTTTCCGCTACGACTTTCAAACGCGATACCTGGTACCAGGTTATGATCCTGCTGGATGATGCCGGGCAATTCCAAATTCGCGTCTGGGAAAAAGGCAAACCTGAAAATAACGCAGAGGCAAGCAGAGACCTGAACGGGGCGGTAAACTGGCGCTTTGTGCAAAAAACCAACAACGGCACCGTCCTGCTAAATACCTACCTGGAAGGAACCCCGCACGAAGAAACAGAGACCACCTACCAGGCGGATATCCGTTACGATACCATCCCTGCGAACGGCGTCGACGATATCGCAGGCACAACACTGCTGATGACCTTTGTCGATCTACAGGCATATTGGAGCCGGGTTGAATCGCAGACTCAGCGCTTCTATGACGGTAACGCCAGTTGGAGCGGCACAAAAACGATCTATGAATACAATACCGCCGATCAGGGCGGCGTGCAATACGGTAACCTGACACGCGTGACCGAACAATCCTGGTCAAGCGGGGCGTGGGTGAACTACCGTGCCAGCAAGACCACCTTTTTTCCGACCGCAACCAACAACCTCACCGCGCTTCCTGCGCGTATGGTAACGATGGCTTGCAACCCAACCTGCGATTTCAGCAGCGAAACAGGAAAAATCAGCGAGGTTTTGTATCTGTACGACAACCATAATCTATACACCGATTCATTGAGTGAAGGCAAACTGACCGGGCAGCGTACCTGGGTCAGGGACAGCGAATATTCACAGACCGCAACGACGTACGATACCTTCGGCAATGTGACCCAGAGCAAGACCTGGCGTGGCTATGGCACAGCCTCCAGCGCGCCTACCGAGGATGAAGAAACTACCAACTACAGCATCGACAGTAACTACAGAACCTATGTCGTATCGGAAAGCAACCCGCTCTCACAGGTTACTGCTTATACGTATAATTACGAGCTTGGGTTAGCGGAAACCATAACCGACCCGAACAACCAAATTACCACGGCCGAGTATGATGGCTTTGGCCGCATGAAGAAAATAATCGCCCCTGGTGATAGTAGCGTATCACCCACGCTTTCGATCGACTATCTTCCTGGTGGAAATCGCTTCCAGGTCAATCTCAATCAAAAAGTGAGCGGGAGCGCCTCCATCCGCATCACGCATTTCTACAACGGCCTGGGAGAATTGCTCCAGACCCAGAGGGTTGGTTCAATCGTGGATGGCACCCAGAAGACGGTGGTGACCGATTACCAGTATGACAACATGGGTCGCCTGGCAAAAGAAACCAAACCCTATAGTAT
>CAZSGL010000179.1:0-4149 GCA_964606265.1 uncultured Anaerolinea sp.
AAATATCAATTCGACCAGTCTCTGTTTTCTTATGATGGCAACGTTATTTTTGCTGACTTTCACTCCGTGCGGCTTTTCACAAAAAGAATAAACGACCAGCGCGATCTTTTAAGTTACCCGGAATCTGCGGTAAAAGCCGGGCAGATTAACGCCATGGGGTTGATCGATGAGATCTTCCATCACATTTTCTCACTATATCGCAAGGAAAATGGTGAGAATACCATGTCGTTATTGGCCAAGCATCTCCAAAGCGCGCTTGGCAAGGAAAAATTCGACTCGTTGCTAAGTGTTTTTATCAGCCAGTTCCCGCCGCTTGGGGTTTACCAGGGTGTCATCTCACCCAAAAAATATCTTGAGGGGAGAACCGGCGATAAACAGAATCGCGAATTGTTGCTTGAGGAACTTACCCTGTTGTGGGTAACAACACGCAATCCAGCGCTAGATGCGTTCAGTGAGCTCTTCATAGACCCCTTGCTGAATAATGATTTCCGTTTTGACCAAACGCTTTTCCATATCAATGAATTTTTCAAAACTCAACCAAGTTTTGGACCTGAGAATCAATCGCTAATCGAACTATTACGTACGCCAGCCATCCAGGTACCCCATTCCATCACCGGACAACTTGAATTTATTCAATCACGGTGGTCAGGCTTGTTGGGTGATTTTCTCCTACGCTTGCTTTCCAGCCTGGATTTGATCAAAGAGGAAAACAAACTGGGTTTTCTCGGGTCAGGACCCATCCCCATTCCTGTTTATTCCAGGGCAGAATTACTAAAAGCCGCCGGCAAGGATGCAGAACTCGAAGCCTACAGCCAGGATAGCGATTGGATGCCCCGCCTGGTGCTCATTGCCAAGAATACCTATGTCTGGCTTGATCAATTGAGCCGCGAATATGCAAGAAAAATTGAACGCCTTGATCAAATCCCGAACGAAGAATTGCAAAAACTTGCCCGCCGCGGCATAACCGGTCTCTGGTTGATCGGCGTTTGGGAACGCAGCCCTGCTTCCGCGCGCATCAAGCAGTTGTGCGGCAACCCGGACGCCATCTCATCGGCGTACTCCTTGTATAACTACGCCATCGCCAATGATCTTGGCGGACACACTGCTTATGAAAAGTTGAAGGAACAAACTAGTCGCGTTGGCATCAAGCTCGCCAGTGATATGGTTCCCAATCATATGGGGATTGACTCGGAATGGGTTATCCGCCATCCTGAACGTTTCCTTGGTTTGGATCATTGCCCATACCCATCCTACCAGTTCAACGGGCAGGACTTGTCATCCGATCCGAATGTGGTCATCCAAATTGAAGATCATTATTTTGATCGCACGGACGCCGCGGTCGTATTCCGTCGCATCCAGAAGAACACAGGGCAGCATAAATTCATTTATCACGGCAACGACGGTACCTCCATGCCGTGGAATGATACCGCCCAGCTGAATTACCTCGATCCGCAGGTGCGTGAGATCGTCATCCAGACCATTCTGCATGTTGCGCGCATGTTCCCCATCATCCGTTTTGACGCCGCCATGACGCTTGCCAAGAAGCACATCCAGCGGCTCTGGTTCCCGCAGCTTGGCTCAGGTGGAGCAATACCCTCGCGTTCTGAATATGGGATGACGGATGAGCAATTCGAACAGGCGATCCCTGCCGAGTTCTGGCGCGAAGTGGTCGACCGGGTTGCCCTGGAATGCCCCAACACCCTTCTCCTGGCGGAATCCTTCTGGTTGATGGAAAGTTACTTCGTCAGGACCCTCGGCATGCACCGCGTTTACAACAGTGCCTTCATGCACATGCTGCGCAACGAAGATAACGCCGGCTACCGCACAATCTTGAAAAATACCCTGGAGTTCGACCCGGAAATCCTCAAACGCTACGTCAATTTCATGAACAATCCGGATGAACGCACCGCGGTGGAGCAGTTTGGCAAAGGAGATAAATATTTCGGCATCTGCACACTCATGGTAACCCTCCCGGGAATGCCGATGCTCGGGCACGGTCAAATAGAAGGCTATGCGGAAAAATACGGCATGGAATTCCGCAAACCGCATTGGGACGAAGCGGTCGACGAAAACCTGGTATCCCGTCACAATTTTGAGATCTTTCCTCTTCTGCACAATCGCGAACTATTCGCCGGGGTTGAACATTTCTGGATGTATGACTTCCAGCGCGCAGACGGCATTGATGAAAATGTCTATGCCTTAACCAATTACTTCAATGGTAAAAGCTGTCTAGTAATTTTTAACAACAACTTCCTCGAGACCAGCGGCAGCATCAAATGGTCCGTCCAGCAGGCAGTCAAGTACGGTAAATCAAAAACCGTAAAGAATACTGAAATCGCAAAGGCGTTAAAGCTGTCAAGGAAACACAACGCCTTTCTGACCTTCCATGACCAGAGCACTGGATTGTCGTTTATCCGGCCTCTCGATCAAATCTTTAACGATGGGTTTTCTTTTCATCTGCAAGGCTACGAACATCACGTCTTCCTGGATTTCCAGGTAGTTACTTCGGATGCATCCCATGATTATGGGAGATTATGGTCTATCCTCGGTCAAAAAGGGGTTCCAGATCTCCATTCAGCCCTCGAAGAATTGATCCTTGAACCGGTTATATCACCTTGGCTGCAAATGATGAACACAGGTTATCTCAACCATCTCATCAGCCTGATGAATGGTTCTGAAAAAACGACGGAACAAGACCGTAAAGAATTCGATCAAAAATCCGCCGGTCTGTTGCATGGGATTCAGTTCCTGACCGGAATTGACGGTGATATTACCGCAGTACAGGATGTGATGGGTAATAAGTTTTCTGCCGCCTTCTCGCTTAAAAGTAGCTTAACCTCATTGTCTATCCCGGGATCAAAACAGTTGCAGAGTGTCTCCCAGATGCTGAACGTATCCTTCACTTCCATCAAATGGCTCCCCTACGCTTTACTTGGATGGGTATTCCTGAGCGAGATCGGCGAACTAATCTATGGCGCTGACACCGCTGAAACCACTCTCAGTTGGATGGACGAGTGGCGGCTCACTAGGGCAATTGAAGAGACCATGAAAGAGTCCGACTGTACACCCGCAGAAATTCAAAACGCAATACTGGCCATCAGAATTGGCGTTCGCCATCAAGGTTGGTACACAGAATCAGGATCTCTCAGTGAAAAACAATTGCTGAGGATATGGCTTTCCGACAGCGACATCCAGAATTTCCTCAAGGTAAACCGATACAATGGTATCCTCTGGTATAACCGCGAGTCTTTTAGTGAGTTGATCACATGGATGCAGGCGATCGCGCTGGTTGAAACCCAAAAAGAATCACTGGTGAGTTCAACAGTTGCCGAGATCCTTTTAGGAACTCACGAGTTCATGAGAAAATTTAAGGCAATGGATAAAAAATCCGCCTACCAGGTCTTTAAACTGATCGGTTGAGCGGGTAAGTCACATCAATTTATAAGTTCTTCAAATAATCTAAATTCAGGTGGAAGCGGTTAGGCATAATGCCGAACTGACGCGGCAGGCTATCCAGGTTGGTGGTGCGGTCCTCCGCCAGGTGATCCAGCCAGAAAATGGATACCGGGAATTTTGGGTAGAGCTGCGTGACCCACAAGGAGAATGTGCGCAAGTACGCGGGGGTGACTGAAACGATCCGGCGTTTCCTGCCGGTCTTTTCCATGATCAATTCGATGATGCGCCGGTAAGTTAACGCTTCCATCCCGCCCAGGGGATAATTGCGGTTCACTGTTTTCGGGTCCTGTTGGAGCAAACGCAGGCTTTGGATCAAATCATCAATCCAGATCGGCTGCAAAAGGTTATCCCCTTGCCCCGGTATAAAAAAGAAACCTGGAAAAAGTTTTATTAAGCGGGAGAGGGGTTCTGTGAATTGGTCTCCCGGACCGAATACTGCGCCGGTACGAACAATGGTATACGGGATGCCGCTGTTAATGATCCAGTTTTCGGCAATCGCCTTGGCTTTCATCACCGGGTAAGCAGAAGCCCTGGCTGCCCCATGATGACTGAGAAAATAAATGCGTTCAAGTTTGGATTGCCTCGCGGCATCCACCAGCGTTTTGGTTCCCTCCACATCAACATTGTTGAGATCACCAGCCGAGCCTTTGCGCTCTGCGCCAGCCAGGTGGTAGACCTGCGTGATACCCTTCA
>CAZSGL010000180.1:0-4135 GCA_964606265.1 uncultured Anaerolinea sp.
GCGGCTTTCGCCGCCACGCGCCGGCGCATCCAGCCGGGTGTGCAGCGTGTGCTGGAGGAAATCCTCCGCGATGGCGATTGGCTGGACCTGGGCTGCGGCAGCGGGCCAATCCTGACCCATTGGATCCAGTCCTGGCTCAAAGGATCGTACACCGGGCTGGATTTCAGTGAAGTGCTGTTGAATGAAGCCAGAGCAAATATATTGATTCAGCCTGCGCATGACGGACTGGAAGTGAATTATGTCCGCGCTGACCTGCTTGACCCGCAATGGTCCTCTTTGGTCAAGCGGGAGCGCCTTAAAGGGGTGCTGGCGTTTGCCTCACTACATCACCTGCCGGGGAACAGCAACCGATTGAAGCTGATCCAGCAAATTCATCAATTATTAGAACCCGGGGGTATTTTTATCCACTCCAACTGGCAGTTCCACAACAGCCCCAAGATGATGAGCCGGGTGCAGCCGTGGAGCACGGTGGGATTGGAAGACACCGATGTGGAAGAAGGCGACACCCTGCTGGACTGGCGGCATGCTGTAGAGGATCAGTCCGGGGAACGCGGTCTGCGTTATGTGCACCTCTTCCAGCGTGGCGAACTTGCAGACCTGGCGCGTCAGTCCGGTTTTGCCATAACAGACGAGTTCGAGAGCGACGGCAAGGGGGGCAATCTGGCGCTATATCAAGTCTGGAAGAAAGCCCCTTAATCCTTATCCCCGTGATTGGCAGGTGAATTGAGCGCATTGATGGCCGGCAGGATGCCGGCGCGGATGCGCTCCTTGACCATGCCGAGGTGATAATTGACCGTGCGGCGCGAGAGGTTCATCAGCATGGCGATCTCGCCGGTGGAGAGACCACGCGCCGAGAGTTCAAACACCTGTGCCTGGCGTTTGGAAAGCTCGGACTTGTTTTTGAAAGAAATGGATTCTCCGCCGGGGATGATGATGACGGTGGTGCCGGCGTGGATGGCGCTGAGTTTGCCGGGAGGGGCGCTTTTGAGCACCGCCAGCGGGCGCATGCCGGCATTTACCGCGGCGGTCAATTGGGAGGGGGTCAGTTCCACTTCGAGTTGGATGACAGTCGCGTCATCCGGCAGGTACAGCAGGCGGGTCATTGCGGCTCCGGGAGGTTAACAATAATAGAACAAATTTACTACTATTATTATGACATCCATTAACCGCCTTGTCAAGGGATGCGGGGGATTGTTAATGGTTTGAAAGTTGGTGTAGGGTGGGGTAAAAACTTACTAAAAAAAACGTTCGCATGGTTCGCCAACCTGCAAAAAAATTGAACATTCTGCATCTAAAAAGAAAATATCATTCTGAATCCTTATTATTGTCCACATACGGAGCAATATCTAAGATTTCCTTGATTTCTTTTTTTGTTTTACTATACCATTTACGATTTAGTCGGTTTATTAGCTCTAATTGATATGCGAAAATCATCCTTCGGGGATCAACCATCGGATTACGATGATAAAACTCGTAGTCTACTGCTAAGTTGAAACAGATGTCAGTAAAAACCCAGTATAAAAGTTCATCAATATCCTGAGTTCGCCTATTAATGGATTTTATTCCGCGATCATTAGCTACATAGGAATAGAAGGGTTCAGATATCTCAACGTTTGGAGTTCCATCGTCCCTTGAAAGTCCAAACGTGAGGAGTTGATCAATAGGAGCATTAATAATCCTTGAATAACGCTCGGCTATACTGCTAACCTCAATTAGAGTAAACATGGGCTCCTCAAAGATTTATTACTCGTAGGTTGGGTTGAAGACCCACCAAAAAACACGCGGGCTTTCCTACAGGCTGGGTAAACCCGTTTAGCGCAAGGCTTGCAGTGCTTGAGCCAGAGTCTGGTCAAAGTCGTTTGGGAAGGCATGCCCGGTATCTTGGGCGATGATCAGCTGGCTGTTAAGACCATGGGCACAAAACATTTCGTGCAAGGCTTTGAGTTTGGGAAGATTACGGTCATTTTCACCAGCGATCAACCATGCGCGTAAATGGCCGAGAGATCGGCAGTTTTCGAGCAGCGGCAGGAATAGGCTGATATCTTCAATGTAGGGCCCTCCGGGGTTGACAGCAATAAAGCCAGCCAGCGGGATGATTTCTTTCAGCGCCAGCCAAATAGCCATTTCGCCGCCTTTGGAAAACCCACCCACAACCGTCAGACCAGGTTCGAGTGCGGTGGAGGCGATCAAATCCTGATAGTGCGCTTTGATTTCACGGGCGCCTAATTCGAGATCATTCCATAGGTAGGCGTTGAGAGCCCATAACTGAGATGACTGCAGGATAACTGTGTACCAGCCAAGCGCGACAGCGCTTTGCCAATGTGGCGCAGTTTCTTCTGCGTTGAGGGCGTTACCATGTAAGGACAGTAACAGCGGCAGTGGTTGACTTGTTGTTGGTGGATCTTGTAAGATCAGGGCTACCGGTTTTGATTTCGCCTGGGCGGCCTGATACTTTTCCTCGTTTAGTTCCACCAGGCGCTTGAATTCTGGCAGATCGTGCAATGAGTTCAGGTCATCATAGGAGGTTAGATCGGCGGCGCTTAACCAAAACTCGTGCTCTAGCGCCTCTTGAATGAGCTGCAATGCCAGATCGGTTTGGTTCATCCTGGCGGCGGAGCAATAGCGCCAATTGTAGATCAGGACGGCCTGGTCGGGAAAGCGCGGGGCGGCTTCGGTCAACAGATCATAGGCGGCCTGCTCGGTTTCTTCATTGCCAGCGTAGGCTATCACTTGCTGGATCATTTCGTCAAAAGAATCCAAATTAGCCATGCGAAGCCCCTTGTATATTTAATGAAATTTTATATGCAATTACTATAAAAGTTTACTGAGACTTATTATATGATCCCTTGATCTCTAATGCAATTCCTCTGAGCTAAAACATGGAAGTAGTTCGTAGGGTGGATTGCGCGAATTGTGCGCCCCCGAGCGTACTTTGCGAGTGCTGTGCATGAGCGTTTTTCACGACCTTTGTGCCCGAGAGTGAATCACGAGGGGTGCGAGTGGGCTCAACCCACCAACACCACCCGGGCTACCTACACACAGGATAATCTTGTTTAACTCCATTTACTCAAACCGATGCAAGCTTTTTCTTGACTTTCAAGACAGCATCTACATACTAATTATTAATGATAAATCAACAAAATGATCAGACTGATTATTGAAAATATCCCAAAGAATAATATTAAGAACCTGGATAAGGAGTATGTCAACCTGTTTTGCATCTTTTTTCCATGAAAATAGTTAATTATGAAATAAAGTAACATTGGTAAAAATAAGAAAAACGAATACGGCAGAAGCATTGCTATTAGTCCCAATCCAATCATTAACAGACTAATAAGTTTTGGGTAACAAGCCATGATTCCTATCGATGCAAATATTTTATTATTCCATTTTTTTAATAATGACTTGTATTTGGCCAACTCATTTCTTTTCTTACTAATGACACATAAATATACTAATTCTGCGATTATCCACTCAGAGCCTGGTGTAATTGCTAACATCTTTTCATATGCGTTTATCGCCAGTGATATTTCTTTCTTTGTGTAATAGTATTGGGCTAGGTTGAAATTCGCAAAAAAAGCAAATTCATAAAATGATACGATTTCCCTGGCTAATGCCGCATTTGCTTCATTGATCTGGTGGTAAGGTCTATTGAAGAGTTCAGCCTCAAGAAGGAAAGCTCTATCTTCGGAATTGAATTTCTCTAAATCGATGTTTTCTAACGATTGCAGCACTTCTGAATCTCTCCCTAACAGCGACAGTTTCAAGGGTAAAACAGAATCATCTACCAGAGTGCTATCCAAAAGGGCATTGTCTTTCATTTGGTATGCCTGGATCATCAATTTATAAGATTCACGCGATTTCATGAATTACTTCTCCTAGGTGCACCACTGGTGCACCACACCCGCTCCCGCTTATTCTATTAATTGTATATCCGAAAAAAAATGATCCGTCGCCAAATAACCTAAAAAACTTGCCAAATCGGCAAGTTTTAGCCTTTAAATTCGCCAAACAGGCAAGTAGTATTTTCCAGCATTTGTGCAACAATTATTATATATACTTTTTATTGCCCCTTAACAGCGTATCTACCTTGCCAGGTTCGGATTGAATCTTTTTTTAAACTCGAACTCTCATT
>CAZSGL010000181.1:0-4121 GCA_964606265.1 uncultured Anaerolinea sp.
GATCCAGCCAGCCGACACGCCGCGGACGCCCGGTGGTGGTGCCGTATTCATCCCAGGGGTTTTCGCCCGTTCCCCGCAGGAACCCGGCCATCTCACCCTCGACCTCTGTCGGGAAAGGACCCGCCCCTACGCGCGTCTGGAACGCCTTGGTCACACCCACCACCTTGCGGACTGGTTGCACTCCCAACCCCAGGCCGCTGAAAACCCCGGCCGAAGTGGTGCAGGAACTCGTCACGTAAGGATACGTCCCCTGCTCAAGATCCAGCAGGGTCCCCTGGGCGCCTTCAGCCAGGACTGTCTTGCCCTCGTTGAGCGCATTCTGTACCAGCGGACCGATTCGATGAATATACGGGCGAAGTTGCTCCGCAACTTCTAGATATTGCTTCACGAGATCATCTACGTTCAAACCGGGCTGGTGATACCAGTCAACGAGCAGGCGGTTAGCCTCAACAAAATGAGTGCGCACCCGGTCGGAGAAGTTTTCTGAATCCAGGATTTCTCCTGCACGTAAACCGCGGCGGGCGACTTTATCCACGTAAGCCGGGCCAATTCCGCGTCCGGTAGTGCCGATCTGCGTCTTGCCCAAACCGGCTTCCTGTGCGGAATCCAGCAGGCGGTGGGCTGGTGTGATCAATTGGACGGCGTCTGAAATCCACAGCCGTTCAGGGGTGATGCTCACCGAGACCCCGCGCAGCATGGTCATCTCTTCGACCAGTGTCTGTGGATTCAGCACCATGCCGTTCCCCAGCACTCCTACAGCTTTAGGATGGATGATGCCGGAAGGGATGACGTGTAATTTATAGATCTTTTCGCCAACGGTGACGGTATGACCGGCGTTATCCCCGCCGTTGTAACGCGCGATATGGTCGGAATCTTCTGAAAACAGGTCAACGACCCTGCCCTTGCCTTCGTCACCCCACTGTGCACCGATCACTATGTCCAGCGGCATCGCTTACCCTCCGTTCTTTGTCAGGTCGATCGAAGCGATATAAGGCAGGTTGCGGCCTTTTTCATCATAATCAAGCCCGTACCCCACGACAAAATAATCGGGGATACTGAAACCCAGGTAATCGATGGCAATATCCACTTTGTGGCGTTCGGGTTTATCCAGCAGGGCACAAACCTTAATGCTGTTTGGGTCTCTATCGGAGAGTAATTTCAGCACAGTACGGATGGTATAACCGGTGTCTACAATATCATCAATCAGAATCACATCCCAGCCGCGGATGTTCGTTTTGTGGTCAGCATCAATGCGCACGAAACCGGTCGATTCCGATTGGCTGTAAGAAGAAATGGACATGAAATCCATGGTGATCGGCCGGCGCACCTCGCGCATCAGGTCGGTCAGAAAAACCACGCTGCCGCGCAATAAGCCCAGCAGCAGGATCTTCTCCGATTTTTGATAATCCCGCGTGATCTCTGCGCCTAATTCCTTCACGCGTGTGCGGATATCCGCTTCGGTGATGATCACACGATCAATAAAACCATAGGGAAGATGGTCGTGAGTTTCCATGGCTGCCTTTCTGCTTTCCCGGATTGATGGTCATCGCTCCCGGTTCAAGAAGCGAACTGGTGGTGATAAAATAATTATAAGTGTTTAACAGAAAAACACTCGTCGTCTGCGCTTGTGACGAGTGTTTTTGGTAGCCAGCACCTGCGGGGCTTTAATTACAACTTGCGAACCTGGATGAGATACATGCTGGCAAAAGCTGAGATTATCACCAGGTAAGGCATGAACTGATGAACCTTGAGGACCACCCCGGGCATGGGTTTGGCGGTACTCAACATTCCACCAGTAGCCACCATGGCGATAAAGAATAGCAGGGTAACTGCAACTGCTGCCATCTCGAAGGGGCTGAGCGGGGTCACCTGGTGGATGCGGTAGATCGTGATGCCCAGGAAAACACCCGCACCAAGAGAGATCAGTTTGTGGACGGTCAGGATCGCCGTATTGATCGGCTTACCCGTACGGCTTAACCAAAAGCCCGACACAAGGACAAATACAAAAATCAAACCTGCGAACAAAAACTTACTACTCATTTCATCTCCTTAAAATTTTAATTCCCAACCTTATTGGGATTTTTTACTTTTTTATTCCGTCCCAAAATAGGTCAAACCCTTTTTGGATGGTTTCCGCCAATATTTTTTGGTCAGGCTGCGTGCGGATGTGGTTCATCACGGCAACGATATCCTGGTAAAGGAACCCGCCGATCAAATCGATCGGGTAAGGTTTAATACTGCCTTCCTGAAGCCCTCTTTGAATGGTTTCATAATAGAAACTGAAGTATTTGCCCGATTCCAGGGTGGCGGCTTCAGAGATCAAGCCCGAGTGCCTGACATGCTGAGAGTACTGAAATATTTCCGGGTACTCCAATAACCAGCGAATGGAGCCGTCCCAGATGGCAAAAAAGGTGTCGCGCACAGACATGGAGGGGTTTATCAGGTGGTTGATGTGGTCGGCTTCCTGTCTGCTGACCCGGATTACCAGTTCGTTCGCCAAATGTTGTTTGGTGGGGAAGTAGAGAAACAGGGTGCCGGAAGCAACCCCGGCTTCTCTGGCGATTTCCGCGGTGGAGGTGTTTTGAATTCCATTTGCAGCGAAAAGCCGTAGGGCAGCCACTAATAGGCGTTCTTTTTTTTCTTCGCTAAGTTCTCTGACCATAATATTCTCTCTCCTGATAATTGATAATGACTGACTACTCACTCATTATAGACAACAACAGATGGTTTGTCAAGGGGGAGAAATCCACACAACTAATGTCTATTAAGAAATACTAATAATCAGGCTTGAAATTCTTCTCTATAATTATCATGTCGTTGATGATCCCTATCAGGCAACGAGGTCACTCCCAAGTACAAACATGGAGGAAAAAGATGACCCTAAACATGCGCCCTTACAAAGACAGCGAGGACTACTGGAAAATCCGGGAGTTTCTGCGGCAGGTGATGCTCCTCAATGACCGCCGCGAATTCAGCTGGCCAGTTGCCCGCTTGGACTACTGGTATTGGTTTGCCAACCCGCACCTGGAAAAGATGGTGCTTGAGGAAAGCATATTTATATGGGAAGACTCCGGCGGCCAGTTAGCGGCAGTGCTCAACCCTGAAGGACACGGACAGGTGTTCCTGCAACTTTCCCCTATTCACCGCACTGCTGGGCTGGTGGACGAGATGCTGACCATAGCCGAGAAACATCTTGCAAATCTGGAGGAAAATGGTCAGCGCTCGCTGGAGGTATGTATTGATTCAAAGGATGAATTATTGAAGGAAGCGCTTGGGCAGCACGGATACCAGCGGGTGACCCGGGTCGGTGAACAGGAGATCCAGCACCGCCGCAACTTAGCCAAATCCCTGCCGGAGCGTATGAAGGTTGATGTGTATACCCTTCGCGCCATGGGGGATGGTCTGGAGCTATTGGAGCGCTGTTATGCCTCGGGATTGGGATTCCATGATGACGATATCCACGTGGCCCGTACGAACCGTGACAATCCCGTGTGGTATCACCATATTCAATCTGCACCGCTTTACCGCCGCGACCTGGACCTTGTGGCGGTGGCAGCCGATGGCTCGATTGCGTCCTTTTGCACCATCTGGTTCGATGATGTTACGCGCACAGCGTATTTTGAACCAGTGGCTACTGTGGCCTCACATCGCCGCCGCGGGTTAGGCAAAGCCCTCCTCATAGAAGGATTGCACCGGCTCAAGGAAATGGGTTGCCTGGTGGCATTTGTAGGCGGGTATTCCGAGAGGGCAAACGCACTATACTTCTCGGTGATGGGCGAGGAGTATGACGTTTCAGAACCGTGGGAAAAGAAGTTTGTCCCTTAACCAGGCATTTTTATCTGGTTCTCACAAACACCAGCATCTGTAACATAAATCCTTATATAGCCCTTGAACGAATTTCAATACTCAGGCGGGCGTAAATCCCGCATACTCCGCAAGAAGGCAAGACTATTTTTACGATCCACGCGTATTTATTACTCGCCTAATTGTGCTTTCATCAGGTCTATTTCTTCTTGTTGGCCAGAAACTATCGACTCACATAAGGCGATAATTTCCGGGTCCTGCAGGTTGGTTTTCTCGCACATTAATATTGCCGACGCATGGTGAGGAATCATTGATCT
>CAZSGL010000182.1:0-4115 GCA_964606265.1 uncultured Anaerolinea sp.
ACACTGGGTTGCAGTTCCATTTTCCCGGCTTCAATTTTCGAAAGGTCGAGGATATCATTGATCAGGGTTAATAGATGCCTGCCTCCCTCCTCGATCGTGCTGAGAATGCTGGTTTGTTTTTCGTTGACACCTCCGTAGACTCCCTTTTGAAGAGCCTCTGACAGTCCCAATACTCCGGTAAGCGGTGTGCGTAATTCGTGACTCATGTTAGCCAAAAATTCATCCTTCAACCTCGAAGCTTTCTCTAACGAGGTGTTTGCAGCGCGCAATTCCTCAGTCCTTTGAAAAACCCTGTCTTCCAGTTCCTGGTTCATGCGCCGTAATGCAAGTTCAGCTTCTTTACGGGCTGAGATATTTTCCTTGACCTCAAGGTAGTGGGTCGTTTCCTGGTTGCTATTCAGAATCGGGGAAATCGTGGAGGACTCCCAAATGGTTTCTCCATTTTTGGTCTTATTCTTAAATTCACCCCGCCACTCCTTACCTGCCTTAATCGTTTCCCACAGAACCTGGTATTCCTCTTGTGTCGTATGACCAGTCTGCAAAATACGGATGTTCTTCCCCAGGATTTCATCGGACTGGTATCCTGTTGTTCGCGTGAAACTCTTATTAACATATTCGACATTGCCTGCCGGATCCGTCAATACAATTGACGCGGGACTTTGTTCTACAGCGTATGACAGCAACCGCAACTGATCCTCGTTTTTCTTTTGTTCGGTAATGTCAGTAGAGATACCACCAATGGCAACTATCTCTCCAATCTCATTTTTGAGTGGGAATTTGACCGATAAGGCAAACCGCTTTTCCCCATCCTGTATGTGGAATTCTTCAAAGGTTGCTGAAGCTTTTTCACGCAAGACCATATTATCATTGCGCATGTGCTGGTTTGATTCTTCTTTACCTGTAAGTTCGCGGTCATTCTTACCGACCATATCTTCTGCTTTAATCCCATACGCTTTGGTCATGGCATCGTTTACCATTAAGTAGCACCCGTTAAGATCCTTGATGTAAACTAAAGCGCTTGTATTATCCAAAATGGACTGCAGCCGTTCCTGGCTTACCCGCAGAGCCGCCTCTGCAGATTTGCGTTCCTCGAGTTCTCTTTGAATTTCATGGTAAAGGCGCGCATTATCAAACGCAACTGCAGCCTGGTTGGCGATCGTGACCATCAGGCGTTCATCACGTTCACTGAAAGCGTCCTTTTTATCAGATTCAATGGCGATGCTTCCAATCACAGATTTTCCAATCTTGATCGGAACATACATTCCGGATTGGATCCCCGGATAAGATGCGACGTAATGGGCATCTTTGTTCACATCCCCAACCCTCATTGACTGTCCGGTTTTTATCACCCATCCACTTAGACCTTTTCCCACCTTATTGACCTTCTGTATAAAGCGCTTCTCAATCGTTTCCCTGTCTTTTTTCTTTAACCCCGGTACATGAAAACCAATCAATCTCAGATTATCATCATTTCCCTCACGCAGTCTGATGATTGCATGATGCCAGGTGAAATGCTTGGTAAACATATTTATCAAGGCGTCACCGATTTCAACCGGGTCGAGCAGTTGATTCATGGTAATTGCATTTTCGTACAACAGCTCCAATTCGGTCAGGCTCTGGCGGATTTCCTTTTCAACAATCTTCCTTTCATTTAATTCATGGAGGACTTCGTCATGTAAACCCGCGTTTTGGATTGCTAATCCAACCTGGTTGGCAATTACACTCATCCATTCGCCGTCTTCTGCTGTGTACGCGTTTTGCTGGAAACTTTGTAAGACAATCAGTCCAATAACCTGGTCCCCGGCAAGCAAGGGAACATACATCATCGAATGAGGATCTTTCCCATCACCTGACGGAATTCCAATTCTCATTTTTCTCACAAGTTCGTTGTCATTAACGATCCGTGGAGTCCTGGAAAGGATTGCGTTTGAACGCTCACTGGTGGACAACTTTGAGTTGTGATCAAATCGGGGTAGCTTGGTGATATCAAGGATCATTTTCCCTGCACTTACATAAGCTGGAGTGAGAACTTGCTTTACTTGATCAAGGAGGATGATCCCAAAATTTTCACTATCGATTATGGACTTTACATACTTATCCGCAGTTTGATAGATAACTTGAATATCACGGGTGGCTGCCAGATCCCTGCCCAGGGCAACGATTTTTTCTTGCAGCAGGTGTTTACGTTTGAGAGACTCTTCTGCTTCTTTTAATACCGAGATATCCACAATGGAGACAATGACACTCGAAAGATCCTCTTCATGTCCGGGAGCTACTGACCAGTAGATGATGATGTGCACCAATCTGCCATCGTAGGTCCTGTTAACTGTTTCAACTTGAAAATTGGTTTTTCCTTCCGCGAAGCAAACCAGTTCATCCAAAAATTTAGATTCCGGATTATCCTGGAAAAAAAGTGCGAGGTTTTTATGGAGATCTTGTTTTGTCTTGGCGCCGTGAAATTGGATGGCCGCCTTATTGACATCAAGAATTTTTACCAGCCCTGCCATCTCACGCACGACTTCAGGATTTTTTTTGAAGTAACGCCTCCAATCCTTTACACCCCGTGCGCGCAACTGTTTGATCCTGGTGTTTACCCCTGAAAAATCCTCCTCTAAAATCGCGACTGGAGATTCTTCAAAGAGACTGCGGTAGCGCGCCTCGTTGATCGAAAGTGTTTCTTCAATTTGCTTTCGTACCGAAACATCCTGTTTAATGGCGATGAAGTGTTCAATTTCTCCATTGTTATCGACTAATGAAGTGATCGTCATCTCTTCTGTATAAAGGGTTCCGTCTTTCCTCTTGTTTATTATTTCTGTTTGCCAAACCTTTCCAGCAAGTATGTTCGTCCACATATCCTGATAGAACTTCTCGTTTTGTTTTCCTGAATTCAGAAAGCGCAGGTTCTCTCCAGCTACTTCCGGGAGTGAAAATCCGGTCATGGATTCAAAGGCAGGGTTAACCCATTGGATTAACCCGTCACGGTCGGTTATTACTATCGCATTGGCTGCTGCATTTAACGCATGGCTGTGCAACCTGAGTTGGTCTTCCGCCACTTTTTGCTCGGTAATATCCCTGAAGTTAACCACAACTCCCTGGACTGCAGGATCCCCCAGCATATTTACCGCGGTTCCTTCCACCCAACGCCAGTTGCCGGTTTTATCGTGCAATCTAAACGTGGCATTTTGCTTGGATCCGGGCACCTTGTAAATATTTTGCATTAACGACAGCAACACATCCTTTTCCAAAGGATGAACTGCATCAGAGTTTTCAATTTCCATCATTGTTTCGAACTGATAACCCCAGGTGAGAGATACTGAGGAGCTTGCCCACATCAAATTGCCTTCTGCAGAAAACAGGACAATATTATCGCGGCCATTTTCAAGCAGCGCACGCAGGCGGCGCTCATTAAGTGCCAGTGTCTTTGCTGCCTGACTTTTTTGCACTGCCTGTTGGATCGAAAGCATCACCTGGTCGATATCAAAAGGTTTTTGAAAATATCCAAATGCTCCATAGCGTATGGCCTCTACCGCAGAATCCTGTGATGCATATCCGGTGAGCAGGATACATTCTGTGTAGGGAGAGCGAAGTTTTACCTCACGGATTAGATCCAACCCGTTGGTGTCTTCCAGGCGCAGGTCTATCAGGGCGACTTCGACAATTTGATCGGTAATGACTTCCAATGCCTTTATACCGGTGGGAGCACGCAAGGTTTCGAATCCTTTATAGGTCAGGATATCGCTTAAGCTCGTCAGCAGGTTCTGATCATCGTCCACGAGCAGGATCTTGGGTTTTTTTCCTTGCATTTCGCCTCATTTCCCGGTAACCGTGTGGTAGTCTCTTAAGTCGTGACCAAAACCGGGTTTTACTTATTGATCCTTCGCTATCAAACGCCTCAGTCCGCTGAGATGGATCTCTTCCAGTAAGCGCACCACTTCGGTGATCTCGGGCGGTTTGTACAAACAGGTAAACGTTGAATTCTCCATGGCTAATTTGAGTGTCTCTGCCATTTCTTCTCGATATGCGGTAACCAGCAGCACTGGTAATCCTGGAAATTGGTCTCTGATTCGATTGAGCACATCCAATCCATCGCTGCTCTTCAACTTCAAGTCTAAAAG
>CAZSGL010000183.1:0-4070 GCA_964606265.1 uncultured Anaerolinea sp.
CCCATCGCTCATTTTCCAAACCTTATCTGACTTTTCGGCGATAGCAGGATCGTGGGTGACAATAACCACGCAGTAACCCTGCCCATGCGCCAGTTGCTTCAGGATCTCAACTACGTTCTCCCCGTTGGCCTTGTCCAGGTTGCCGGTCGGTTCGTCTGCTAGCAGCACGCGCGCACCGGATGCGAGGGATCGGGCAATGGCCACGCGCTGCTGTTCACCGCCAGACAGGTTGGCCGGGTAACGCCTGAATTTGTCTTGATCGATTCCGACCATTTCCAGGAATGACCTGGCCTGTCTGGCTGCATCTTTGGAGGAGAGACCATTGAGTTCCATCGGAAAACAGACATTCTCCAGTACGGTCAGCAAGGGGAAAAGTTGAAAAGCCTGGAAAATCATCGAAACACGTTCCCGGCGATATTGGTCCAGGTCCAGCCCAGCCATGTCTTCTCCATCGATATAAATACTCCCCTGGGTGGGATGATCCAGCCCGGCCATGAGGGAGAGCAGGGTGGTTTTTCCGCTGCCGGAGGGACCGACCACGGCATTTAGTTTTCCGCTTTCAAAGGTGCAGGAGACTGAATCGACCACATTACTATTCCCGCCTTTGTAGCGGTAGATTAAATTTTCCAAGGTTAGTTCTGTCATAATTTTTCCCTATTCCTTGACCTGCAAAAGCTCAACCGGCTGCTTATTGGTGACCAAAATGGCTCCACTTATTAACCCAACCAAAGCCCCTGCCAGATACAGGCCAGCACTGGTTAGTAAACCGCCTGCAGGCATTGACCCCGCTGACAACCACAAAAGTGCAGCCAATCCCATTCCGATGACCACACCGATGAGCGAAAGACAAAAAGAGTCCAAGATTAACACCATTCGGACCCCGGTGCGGGTGATTCCAAGCACACGCAGGATGGCGGCTTCCTTAGCCTTTTGCAACTGGAGCAGAAAACACAATCCGGCTGCGATCAACACCGAAACTACAATCACAACTGGATAAAGCACTTTGAGAATGGACAGGTTCTTTTCAAGCTGCGCGAACACAATCCTTAATTGCTCATCCCAAATCTTAAAGCGCAAATCCCGCGTGCCAGCACCGGGTGCTTTGATCACCTTTTCCATGTCCGAACTGATCTGGGAAAGGTCACGGTTCTTGGCGGGATCGAGAACAAAATGAGCCACGGTGTAGGTGGTTTTGCTGCGTTCCATGATTTCGAGCACGGAGAGTGGAATCAGGATCGACTCACTGCCGATTACTTTCGTTTTGACATGATTGTTTGTGATCGCCCGCCCGCCTGAGTACTGACCCGCGATCACACCCGTTGAGATACTGCCGGACATCTCTGTGATTTTAACCTTATCGCCAATCTCAAGCTTTGCTTGTTCAAGCATGCTTGATGAAATGAGCATTGGGATGCCCTCTTTTTGGATGTCTACAAGAGTCCATTGCCTGGCAAAAAGGGTCGAATCCCATCCAGAAGCAAAAACCAATGAACCTGGTTCTGCCAGACCGGAAGTTAATGCTTCAGGGCTGTCATAGGCATAGACCGAGACAAAATCAATCAGCCCAGTTTGAGACCCAGTTTCTTGAATTTTGGACCAAAGGGTATCCGCTTCAAGGGTACTACTGATCACGTAACCGCTATCCAGAATACTGTTTACGGTATTCCGGTATATAAAGCCATTGCCATGGGGAACGGTGGTCTGAGGTGGAGCTGCTGAAGGATCAGCCGGAAGGATGTCAGCTTCCACCACGGTGGTATCGTAGAGGTGGTCGATCTCGGCCTGGTTGCGTTGCATGGTTTGTAATAACCAACCTGAGGCGAACATAAAGCCCAGGGCGATTGACATGGTTAGAATGGATTTGAACCCAGAACGCACCCCTTGGCGCAATGCAAACCGGCTCAAGGATGCAGGAGAAAATTTTCCTTTGAGTGCAGTTGTGACCTGGTTTCCAGCGATTGCCTTTGGCGGGTTGTCCACAACGCCAGCATCGTTCGAAGATGACGACGGGATGAACGGGCTTATCGTGATGGCACCTGCTTGTTTCTGTTCACTTACCTGACGGTGGGTCTTCCCTTGGAGCAAGTCAAAAATAGATTGCCTGGCGAGGAATTGTGCACCGAGCCAGGAAAAGACAGCAAGAAGGAAGAAAATTACAAGGCACAGGATCACCAGAAATAGGGGATTGAGCTCTGCTGACGTAGTAACTCCGGCGGGGGTTGGAATTGTGGACAGGTTGGTTTTAGCTTTACTCAATGCATCATTCCAGGAGAGAATCCCACCGATAAGAATCCCGAATCCGCCGAATAGCAGCAGAGGTAAAACCACCTGATTATTCGCCCACTTACTGGGAACACCTAAAGCCCGCGCAATCGCATATGCGCGTTTGTGCTGCATCATATAGAGAAATACTGTCATGATGAGCCCAGCGACCATCAGTAACCCAAAGATCAGGGTGTCTGCGGAGGAGGAGCGGCGGATGGGATCCACCGCAGCCCAAAAGGTTGCTCCGTTGTTATCGAGGAAGGTCAGGCTGATACCCTTTGACTGAAGGGAATCCTGATACTCCTGAATAAAGAAATTTTGGTTTCGCGAGGAATCCAGAACAAAGCTATAACCTGCTTCGTCCTGAAATTGCTTTTGAGTTGTGGATGTAAACCCTGACCTCAAACTACTTGAGGGGATATAAGACCAGATTGCGCCATATTTACTGGTATAGATTCCGACAATTGTGAAGGTATCCTGGTAGGTCGGGTAGTTGCGCCAGAGAACGGAATCGATACCATCCCGAATTTGACCATAGTAAGAGTCCCGCAACGGACGGAAGGTGAGTTGCAGTTCGTCATCCAGTTTTAACCCGCGCTGGTTGGCAAGGTCTTCGGGTATTACGATCAATTTGGAAGCGGTAAGATCATCCTGGTGGTTTAACCATCTGCCTGCGGTCAGGTAATAAAAATGAGAAGCTTCTTGCATTCTAGGCATAGCACTCAGGTCTGCGGTGGCAATGATTCCGAGTGAATGCAGATTTTCGTTCAGAATGTCTATTCTATTTTTGATGTCTGCCATATCAGGGGTACTGATATCAAGACTTTCATCTTTTGCGACCTTTTTATGCCAAAACTGTTGATCATCCAGTGGGATGATTTGAAATCTTGCGCCTAATTTGGATAGTTCCACTGGCAAGGAACCAAAGTCATCCCATGCGCGGATCAGATATCTCTGTCCGACTTCCATTCCCTGGATGGTAGGGATGGCAGATTCATTTCCATCAAATAAAAACAGGAGACCAACCGAACTGCCTTGACTGGCGTTTTCGGGGAAGGCAGCAAAAAGGGTATCGATGTCAAATTTAAGAGAAAAACCTACAGCTTTCCCATTAGACTCCTTATTCCCTTCTGCCCCTATTTCGTCTTTCGCAAGGAGTTTACCAGTGAACCAAATATCGGTATCATGGACGTTTGGCCAGTACTCCGAAGGCAGTGTTTTGATCAGAACTGTGGCGTTAGAAGTATAGAAGCTGGTATTAAAGGTCTGAGCCATGACGGCCGAGACAACATAGGCAGGATTGCCATACGCGAAATAGGGACTGTTCTTAATCAGGTCGACTCCGGTTGAAACATCTCCCGATTGAGGATCTTTTATGTTTTCAAGAATACCAATGGAGCGGTAGTAGCTGCCCAACACCTCAGTTTCGCGTTGTACTAAAATTAATCCGACTGCTTTCGTGATAAATACAAAGGAAATTAAACCAAACAAGACCAACAAAAGTAAAGATCTAGCCGGTTTACGCAGGCTGGCAGTCAAAAAAATATTAGATTTCATAAAATCCATACATTATTTGATTAATTTCTTCATTTATTCAAGAAATAGCAGGTGTTAGGGATAAAAAATAGTTTAAAAAAAATAGGAATATCCACTTTTTCCCTCCTTAGGTGGTATCCAATAACCAACACTATTTTTTTTATCATAGATATATTTTTACCTATTAAGGATGATTTAGTTCCTGTACGCATATCTCCCACTTTTGAAATAAATCTTACAATCATTATATTTCATTTGCAATAGGTTCA
>CAZSGL010000184.1:0-4025 GCA_964606265.1 uncultured Anaerolinea sp.
GGTACGACCGCATTTCAGGCTGGATGAAGAAGCACGGCAATATCATCATCCTGGTACTGGCGATCATCCCCAACCCGCTTTTTGATGTTGCCGGCATGGTGGCGGGATCGCTCAAGATGCCGCTGTGGAAATACCTGTTGTGGAGCTGGCCGGGGAAGTGCATCAAGATGCTCTTCTTCGCGATGGGCGGGGCAGGGATTCTTAATTTATTCTAGGTTGTTAGAAAACTCAGGATTCAGTTCTTCGCCAGGCGCTTGCGACGATCCTTAACGCGCACCTCGGCATCCGCTTTGACTAGGTTCCACGCAGCGAGGATGGTTTGCAGCTCTTCGAGGGATTCAGGCACCTCACCGTAACGCACGCGCTGGTAGACGTCGGTGAGCATGGTCACCTCTGCCAAATGCTCCGGGAAGAGTTTGCCGAGCTCGGGGAGGAACTCCAGCGGCGTGAAAGCCGGCAGGCGCGGGTTATCCAGTTTGGCGCAGTAGCTCATCAACTGCTGGTAGACGCGGCGGATACGCGCTGCAGCCAGCCAACGGCGGGCTTGCTCGAGGCGCGAACGCAGAAAGCCGGGTTGAAAGCCAGGACCACGGGTCAGCTTGCGTTCAGCCGCACGATCCACCAGGTCATCGTGACCGGTGGTCGCGTTCTTTAGGGCGCGGCGGCGCACCGCAATGATGGCAATGACCGTGGTAATGACCAATGCCGCGATGAGGGCAATGGTAATCACCTGGTTGACGGAATTATTGAAAGCCGCTGCCTTTTCAGGGTCCACCTGGTTGAGCTGCTTCAGGAATTCAATCTGCTGCAGACCGAGGTTTTTGATATTGAGACTGGCTAACCATTTATCCAGCCAGGGGAGGAGCAATCCTATCAGGGCGATCAGGGGGGAGAAGAGGATCACGAGCAGTGTGGCGCCAATGGCATAAAGGATCTGCAGAAGCACGTCGGTAAACTCCACCAGCGCCACACCCATCAACCAGCCGATGAGGCTGCCGAGCAGGATCAGTGCAAGGGTCAGGGCAAAGATCCAGCCAAACCAGGATTTGGTAAAAGTCGGCAGACGGTAATTCAGTTGCCCATTGAGGGTGGCAAGGCGTGAAGTTGTCATGGCTGTTAAGGCGCATAAGAGATAAACGAGGAAAACTGAAAGATTGAGCCCAAAGTGCTCCCAGGTGGTGGTAAAGCCAAAAAAGAGGAAGACCAGCATGCCCACCTGGAAGGAGCGCACTGCGCGCCAGGCGTTTACGTTGGAGCCAGCCAGGGTGAATGCTCGCCGCAGGAGCACAACCAGAAAGAGCATCTGCCATAATTGAGACTGCAGCACGGGTTGTTTACTGAGGTTAACGAAGGGATCGAGAAGCATGCCCCCCAAGTTCAGAGGTGAGCCGGCATAAATGACAAATTTGAGGAAGAGTAAAAGCGCTACGAGCAACCATAGCGCGCTGAAAACAGGCATGACCCAGCGCTTAAGGGTGAAGTGCGCGATGATGCGCGCGCTGATGTAGGTGGTGAAACCGAGCAGCGCGAACCAGGCTCCGATCTGCAGGTATGCCAAGAGGAGATTGAAAAGCGTGCAGAAAATGACCGCAGCCCAGGTGATTTCGCTGAGGAAGAGCGCAACTGTGGCGAGCTCAGACCAGAGGTCCTGCAGTAGGCGGGGTTTGGGGAGGGAGGGGGATATGGTCGTCTCCATCATTCCTCGAAGGGCAGGTGCACCGTGCGGATTCCGGGGATTTCTGCCGGCGGTGCAGCATCAAGAGTTATGAGGGTGGTATGCATGCGGTAACGCTTCATACGCAGCAAGGTTTCATTGAGAACTGACGAATTCATGGCGGTGATGATCACCAGGGCAGAGCCAATGGGGATGGAGCTTAAGGAATGCAGAAGATAGTTCTCAAACGGCGCGGTGACGTAATTGGTTGCACCGGCGAGTGTTTGGAGTAAGGTGCCCAACTGGTCCTTGCTTTTACCGGGCGCAACACGGAAAGGCTGGTCGGAGTGGGCGACGCTGCCGTTGGAGAGCAGTCCGACGGAATAACCCTGCTCGATGGCATTGAAGACGGTTGTGGCAGCCACCTTGAGCAGGTGTTCAAACGTCTTGGGATAGGCACCCAGCCAGGGGCGCGCGGTTGTAGAAACGTTCAAACATACCATCATCACCCGGGCGGAAACTGGCGTATACACCTTTACCTGCAGTTCACCGGTTCGGGCAGTGGCAGGCCAATGGATGCGCCTGAAGTCGTCCTCAGGGTGGTAAGCGCGCACCCCCATTGGCTGCAGGGGATCCTCGAAGAGCCGTTTGCGGGCAGCCTGGTCACCGAGGGGGTCTTCTGCGCGGAGGATCATCGGATCGATGGGGAGGAGATCCGGGAAGACAGTGATGTATTCCGGTCGATCGAGTTCGCGGGTGGATTTCATCATGCCGAAGGGATCGCCGGATTCAATGACTGCCGGACCGATGGTATAGAGTCCACGTTGTTTGAAGACCATTTCATAATTGCGGCGAACCTTTTGGAACCAGCGCAGACTGAAGAGATTGAGAAAATTGCCGCTATCCGGCAGATGGGTGAGGAGAAGGGCATTGCGGTCAGCGGGACCAATATCGTAAGGCCAGCGATCTTCGACCTTGAGCCAGTTGATCGGCAGGCGTTTATGGTTTTGGGCTTCAATGGCTACCTTGAGCGTCTCGCCGGGGAACCCGCGGCGGAAACGGAAGATGCGTTTGTAGGTTACACCGTCAAGGGAGTGGGTATTCCAATAATTGGCGACCAGCAGGATGATACCCATGGATACCGAAAAGACCACCAACCAGGGCATGCGCAAAGTGATGCCCATCAGGAAGGCGAGAATCAGAGCCCATACCCAACTGCTGAAAGGGATCATGACTCGACAGGGACTGCAACCGATCCGACAATATCCGAGATCAACTCCTGCACGCTGCGACCACGCAGTTGAGCGTGCGGCGCCAGGATGAGGCGGTGGCTGAGAACGTGGGGTGTGATGTGTTTCACATCATCCGGCAGGACATAATCGCGCCCCTGCAGGGCTGCCCATGCCTGGCTGACCTGGTAGAGGGCGAGTGTGGCGCGCGGACTGGCGCCGAGGGAGATATCGACATTGGCGCGCGTGGCCATGCTGATGCGCACAATGTAATCACGCACGGAGGCTTCGATGCGGATCTCCTTGCGTTCCAACTGGCATTCAAGGATCTCTTCCAGGGTGATCACAGGGGCGAGATCAAGCATGGGGTCTGCAGCGCGGAAGCGCTCCAGCAAGTTGTTTTCCTCCTCCTGGTTGGGATACCCGATGTGGATATGCACCAGGAAACGGTCCACCTGGGCTTCGGGAAGGGGGAAAGTACCTTCAAGTTCCACCGGGTTTTGAGTGGCGAGCACCAGGAACGGACGGGGTAACGGATGAGAGATGCCGTCAATGGTCACCTGGCGTTCCTGCATGGCTTCCAGCAGCGCGGATTGGGTACGCGGGGTGGCGCGATTGATCTCATCCGCCAGCAGGATCTGGCTCATCACCGGTCCGGGGCGGAACTCAAACTCCTGCTTCTTCTGGTTGAACCAGTTGAGGCCAGTTACATCAGAGGGCAACAGGTCGGGGGTGAATTGGATGCGTTTGAAAGTGCAGCCGAGGGAGGCGGAAAGCGCCCTGGCAAGGGTGGTTTTGCCCGTGCCGGGAACATCCTCCAACAGGGCATGCCCTTCACACAGGATAGCCGTCAGCAGCAGCTCGATCGTCTCGCGCTTGCCGATGATCACCTTTTGCACGTTTTCAATTACCCTATCGGTGACAGATTTGATCATTGAACCCTCACTATTCGGTTTTGACTGAGTTTGATAGAAATGAGTTTAGTTATGCGAAATGAGAACAGGATTAAGGAATAATTTTTCAAAAGGTAGGTTTCAATCTGGAGGATGTGAAGTGTGTATACCCCGAAACAAGTTCAAATTTGAAAGCGGTAAAGATCAGGCTGATCGATAAGCCGCTTTCTGTTCCCATGAAAGGTATGC
>CAZSGL010000185.1:0-4019 GCA_964606265.1 uncultured Anaerolinea sp.
TTTAAGAAAATTGAGACCAGGCAGACCGGGAAGATGCCGGGTGTGGTTAAAGTGGTTAGCGGTAAAGGCTGAAAGTTCCGCTATGGTGACAATATTAAAGCTATTACTCCAATGGCTATCGACAAGGTGCATTACATCGGTGAGCCGGTAGCGGCGGTAATCGCGGATACGCTGGCGCATGCCCAGGCAGCCCTGCCCATGATCAAAGTGGATTATGAACCGCTGCCTGTCTTGATCGACGCGCGCGAAGCAATGAAACCCGGTGCGGTGCTGGTGCACGAGGACAATGGCAAATACTGGCATCTGCCCACCTTAAAACCAAAAGCCAAAACCAATATCGCCCACGAATACCATCTGCACAAAGGCAATGGTGAAAAGGGTTTTGAAGACGCTGATGTGATCGTGGAAGGCGAATTCCTTTACCCGCTGGCTTCCTGTGCGGCGATCGAACCGCACGGCGCAATTGTCTGGTTCAAGGAAGACAAAACCATCGAAGTGTGGTCATCCTCGATCTGCCCGTTCATCATCCGCGAGGATCTGGCGGGCTCCTACGGCATTCCCGTATCCGATGTGCGCGTGCGCATCCCGGATATCGGTGGTTGTTTTGGCTATAAATCCGATATCACCGTCGAGCAAACCGTTGCCTGGATCGCCAGTTTTGTTCCCGGCAAGGCAGTCAAGTGGGTAGCCACCCGCGAAGAGGATTTCACCTCCACCCTCATCGCCCACGGCATCCGCACGAAAATGAAAATCGGCGCCAAGAAAAATGGCAAACTGGTGGCAATTAAGGTTGAGCTTCTGCACACCACCGGCGCTTATGCGGATACGGGTGTAAACGTCACCATCGCCTCCACGCACAACGCCACCGGTCCCTACGAGTTTGAGCACTGTGACCTTACCGGCTACACGGTTTACACCAACACACCCCCGGTTGGCGCCTACCGCGGCTATGGGCACCAGGAGTCTCAACTGGCGACTGAACGCATGATGGATATCCTGGCACGCAAGCTGGATATGGAACCATTCGCCCTGCGCGAAATCAACCTGCTGACTGAGGGCAAGGTCAACGCCCTGGGTGAGCGCATGTGGAAAACTCACGGCGATATCACCAAGTGTGTGGAGATCATCAAGATAACGGTTTACAGCACTAAAAAACCGAAGGAAGATGAGAATTATTATTACGGTCGCGGTATGGCCGCGGTCATGAAATCCCCCAAGGGTGCTCCATTCTCCACCAAGGGCTGCTACATGAAGATGAACATCGACGGCAGTGTGTCGGTGAACATGGGCGGCGCTGAGGTCGGGCAGGGGCTGCGGACAATTGTCCGCCAGATCGCTGCCGAAGCGCTCAAGATCGCCCCCGAGCGCATCCGTGTGTACAACGAGATTGATACGCAATTCTCGCCTTACGAGTGGCAGACCATCGGTTCAATGTTCACCACCCAGGGTGGACGCGCCATCGTTCGCGCTGCTGACAAGTTGATCGCCATCCTGAAAAACAATGCCTCACAGGTGCTCAAGGCCGATGTGGATTACCTCGAGTACGATGGCGATTATGTTTACCTCCGCAACGACCCAGATATCCGTGTTTCAATAAAAGATATCAATCGCGGCTATATCACGGAAGACGGCATCACCATCGGCGAGGTTGCCCAGGCTGTGTCTGACGCCCGCCTGCCGCGCTATTCCAACCCCGACAAGAACGGTCAGGGCAGCATGGGTGTTTCCTACACCTTTGGTGTCCAGGCTGCTGAGATTCGCATCGAGAAAAAGACCGGCAAGATCCTCGTGGATCACTTTGCCTCCGCATTTGATGTCGGGCAGGTGATCAACCCCAAGCAAATTCGCGGCTCGGTGATGGGTGGTGTTTTGATGGCGATCGGTGCTGCCCTTTACGAAAAATTGGATTTCTCACCAGAAGGAAAAATCCTCAATCCGCACTTCTTCAAGTATCATCTGCCGACCTACAAAGAAGCCCCGCGTCAGTCTGTGGAATTCGTGGAAACCCCGGATGCTGTCGGTCCCTTCGGTGCCCGCGGAGTGGGTGAACATTCGGTCATCGGTCCAGCCCCCGCCATCCTAAACGCGATCCGTGATGCGGTTGGCGTTGACTTCTTTGAAATACCAGTCACCCCGGAAATTATGAAAAAAGCGCTCGAAACCAGGCAGGAGAAATAAGATGGCTGAAAAGATCAGTTTTACTTTGAATCAAAAAACGGTGGTCGTTGAAGTTGACCCCGAAATGATGGTGCTGGATGTGCTCCGCGAGGTGTTAAACCTTACCGGAACCAAGCACGGCTGTGACAATTCAACCTGCGGCACCTGCACCATTGTTGTCAATGGCAAGGCAGTTAAAAGCTGCAATTTGCCGATCAAGAAAGTGGCCGGCGCGGATATCGTTACCGTCGAAGGCTTGGCGCATGGCACAGACCTGCACCCGGTGCAGAAGTCGATCTCTGAGTCCGGCGCGATCCAGTGCGGATTCTGCACACCGGGAATTGTGATGGAGCTGTATGGTTTACTGGAGTCCAATCCCGATGCCAGCCAGGTCGAGCTGGAAAGTGCCTTGAATAAGCATCTGTGCCGCTGCACCGGCTACGAGCCGATTCGCGATGGCGCGTTGATGGCGCAAAAATTGATCAAGGATCGAAAATAAATCCATTTATCCCCTGCCACGGCAGGGGATTTATTTTTTCATTGTTGTCTCCTTGGAAGGGGTCAGTGGATTACTTTTATTGAAAACACACCTGAAAACATTCCGGTTTGGGTAAAGCTGGTTTGCAGTTGTTTCTGGGTGAGATACCCAATTGATTGATCCGCCAGCCAGTAATCCTCATCTTCCCATTCATCCAGTGATGATTCCTTGACCGCCTTCAAGGCGGTACTGTCAAGGAAGGCAATATCTCCAACGACAAAAAAACCATTATTCTTTAAGAACGGTGCCAGCCGTTTCAGAACCTGGTATTTTTTGGCGAGAGTGAAGTGGTCAAACGTATATGCAGAAACGATCCTGTCGAATTTTTCCCCTTTTAAGTATGATGACGGATCGCTGCGCAGATCTGCCTGTCGAAAGGCAGCTGCCGGGCATTTAGCCCTGGCAATTTTAAGCATCTCGCTGGAGTAATCTACTCCTATGACCGTGGATCCGGCTTCCAGAAATCGAAAAGTGAGGTTGCCTGTTCCAGCTCCAAGGTCGAGGATATGCATCCCATTCTTAACCTTTGCCGCCTTCACGATTTCATCCAGGGTATGCTCATATCCTGCAAATGGGAAGCCCTGTGCTGCTACATCCTGGTCATAAGTCGGTGCCCAATCATCAAAATCTTCCAATGGGTAGGCATCTTTCATAAATGCAATTATACATGCTGCCAAAAGCATTATTTTTGCAGATCCCATTCAATCGTTGTTCACCCTACTTCATGGCTTATCTCTTGACATTTTTTTGTACTCGCTCTACCGGCGTCGTTCTGGTTAAAATTAAATGTGACCTGAACAAGCGCAGCAGCTTTCGTGTATTCGAAGCATCAAAAGTTTTGGCAGTTGGATGAAAAACCAGGGAATATTAAGAAAATCTCTTCTAGCCGAATCTTCCCGTAATGTAATCCTGCGTTCGTTTATCTTTTGGATTTAAGAACATATCTGTTCCAACCGCAGTCTCGATGATCTCACCCATCAGGAAAAAGGCAGCATTATCTGCCATGCGCGCAGCCTGCTGGATATTATGTGGAACGAGGATCACCGTGTATTTCTTTTTGAGCTCAGTTAACTGGGCTTCGATCTTGGAGGTGGAAACCGGGTCGAGGGCAGAGGTGGGTTCATCGAGCATGATCACTTCCGGATCGAGCGCCAGCACTCGCGCCAGGCACAGGCGCTGCTGTTGTCCTCCGGAGATGGCAAAGGCTGAATCCTGCAAGCGGTCATACACCTCATCCCACACTACGGCATTTTTAAGCGCTTCTTCGACGGCGTGATCCAGTTTTTCCTTATTGCGCTCACCAGCCATCTTCAGTCCGTAGGCT
>CAZSGL010000186.1:0-1856 GCA_964606265.1 uncultured Anaerolinea sp.
GAAAAGTGGGGGTTGCCCACTTCTCGGTGTTGACGATAACGATGTTGCCGAACAATTGAATATTACCACAAGATGGCTGTGTTTTCAAGGGTAAAGGATGCTCTAAACGCAATTTGTGGAAGGTGTTCCTGTATAATGAGTAAAAAAAACGGAGTGCAAGCATGAGTAAAGATTATTTGTGGTGGCGGGATGGCGTTATTTATCAAATTTATCCCCGTTCGTTTGCTGACAGCAATGGTGACGGCATCGGCGACATCCCTGGCTTGATCGGCAAACTGGATTACCTGGCTGATTTGGGGATCGATGCTATCTGGCTCTCACCGATCAACCCGTCGCCGGATAAAGATTTTGGCTATGATGTCTCGGATTATAAGGATATTGATGCGAAATACGGCAGCCTGCAGGATTACGACCTGCTGATCAAGGAAGCGCACAAACGCAGCATTCGGGTGATCATGGACCTGGTGCTGAACCACTCCTCTGACCAGCATCCGTGGTTCCTTGAATCGCGCCGCTCGAAGGAAAGTGATTATCGCGACTGGTACATCTGGCGTGACCCCAAAGGGAAAAATCAACCCCCCAACAATTGGCAATCCATTTTTGGGGGCAAAGGCTGGGAATTCGATGAGGCAACAGGGCAGTATTACTATCATATGTTCGTTAAGGAACAACCCGATCTGAACTGGCGCAATGACGAAGTCCGCAAGGAGATGATCTCAGTATTTACATTCTGGGCAGACCGCGGTGTGGATGGTTTCCGGCTGGATGTGTTCAATGAGTATTTCAAGGACGCCGAGTTCCGCGATAATCCCACCAAACCCGGGAGGAGACCATTTGACGCGCAGCATCACCTGTATGATACCAATCAGCTGGAAATGGTGGGGGTTGTTAATGAGATTCGTTCCACACTGGATAGATACCCCGAGCGCTATGCGGTAGGTGAAACCTTCATGTCTGACATGAAAACCGCCGCGGAATACAGCGGTGAAGGCAAATTACACGCTGCATTTGATTTTTCATTCATGCACAACAAATGGGCTCCGGCGGGTTTTCTGCGTTCCATCCAGGAATGGGAAGGCGTAATGCCTGAGGATTCGTGGCCGACCTATGTATTGAATAACCACGACAATCCCCGCAGCGCGACGAGGTTCAATGCTCCTGAGAATGACGAACGCCTCAAGGTTGCCGCCGGCATGCTGCTGACCCTGCGCGGTACTCCGTTCCTGTACGCAGGTGAAGAGATCGGCATGCGCGATATCCGGTTGAAGCGTTCGGAGATACAGGATCCGGTAGGAAAGCATTACTGGCCGGTCAACATTGGGCGAGATGGCTGCCGCAGCCCGATGCAGTGGGACGATTCCGCTAATGCTGGCTTTACCAACGGTAAACCCTGGCTCAAGGTTCATGGCAACCATGTCACGCGCAATGTCAGGGCGCAATTGAAAGATCCCGCGTCACTGTTAAATTTTTACCGCAGTTTATTGAAGATACGCAAGGAAACACCTGCCCTGCAGCGCGGCAGCTTCATGGCGATTACCTTTGAGCCGAGGCGAGTGATGGGGTACCTGCGGCAATACGGCGACCAGACTGTGCTGGTGGCTTTGAATTTTGGCAAACGAAAAGTGAAGCTAGCGCTAGGAAGAAGTTTAAACAACGCCAAATGGGAAATACTGCTTTCCAATAAAAGGGTTACAACACCAGGTATAGTTAATGGCTGGCTTGAATTGGAAGGGGATGAGGTGTGTATTCTGAAGCAGGTATAAAAGGAATTACAATATGCCAAATCTCTTTTGAAGAGCAGAAACCGGGATTCTAAATGCAAAAGAATCCCGGTTTACTCAAAGGCAAATTAAGTG
>CAZSGL010000186.1:1956-3881 GCA_964606265.1 uncultured Anaerolinea sp.
AAACCGGGATTCTAAATGCAAAAGAATCCCGGTTTACTCAAAGGCAAATTAAGTGCAGAAACCGGATTAATTAAGTGCAGAAACCGGGAATCTTTTTACAGATTCCCGGTTTATTAAGAGCAAAGTTCAGGGTGGAAATTAACTCAAGCCGATGATCTTGCCGGTGTCGGTTTCGATATCGATCTCCATGTAAATGGGGCGGGTGGGCAGACCGGGCATGGTGGACATTGTGCCCAGCAAGGGGTAGAGGAAGCCGGCGCCAACGGAGGCGCGTACATCCCGGATGGGGATGCGGAAGCCTGTGGGCACGCCCTTAAGGGCAGCGTCATGGGACAGGCTGAGATGGGTCTTGGCCATGCAGATGGGGAGTTTGTCAAACCCCAGGCGGGTATAGTCGGCAATACGTTCCTCAGCTTCAGGCAAGTAATCGACACCATCCGCGCCGTAAACCTCTTTGGCGATGATCTCAATCTTTTGCTTGATGGTCCACTCTAGCGGATAGAGGAATTTGAAGTGATTGGGTTGTTCGGCAGCCTTGACCACCGCATGAGCCAGGTCCACGGCACCCTCGCCGCCTTTTTCCCAGTGTTCACAAATGACCGCGTCCTCCGCGCCACCTTCTTCAATGGCAGCCTTGCGGATCAGCTCCAGTTCAGCCGGCGAATCAGTGAGGAAGCGATTGACTGCCACTACCACGGGGACGCCAAACTTGCGCGCGGTTTTGATGTGGTGCAGCATGTTGCCCATACCGGCGCGCAGCAGTTCCAGATTCTCTGCGGTGTAGGCGGCATCCAATGGCTTGCCGGCGACGACTTTGGGACCACCGCCGTGCATCTTAAGCGCGCGGACGGTTGCCACCAGTACCACTACGGACGGGACGAGCCCTGAGTAGCGGCACTTGATATTCATGAATTTTTCCATGCCCATATCGGCGCCAAAGCCGGATTCCGTGATGACGTAGTCCGCCAGTTTGAGGGCGATCTTATCGGCGAGGATAGAGGAGTTGCCGTGGGCGATATTGGCAAAGGGACCGGCATGGACGAACACTGGTGTGCCTTCCACAGTCTGCATGAGGTTGGGCTTGATGGCGTCACGCATAAGAACGGTCATGGCACCGGCAACCCCCAGGTCTTCAGCGGTGACGGCGTCGCCGCTACGGCTGATGCCAATGACGATCTTGCCGAGGCGCTCGCGCATATCCTTGAGGCTGGTGGTGAGCGCCAGAATGGCCATGATCTCGGATGCCACAGTGATATCAAAACCGGTCTCACGGGTAAAGCCTTTTTCTTCCGGACCTTTACCGATGGTAACCCCACGCAGGAAGCGGTCGGAGGTATCCAACACGCGCCGCCAGGTGACGGACTCCGGGTCGATATCCAGCCGGCATAAGCGGCGGCGGTCTTCAGGAGAAAGTTCATCGGGATCGGCGGCGGTGAGGCGGAGTTTCTCCAGACGTACGACCATGCCCTTGGTGAAGTGGCGTTTACCGCTCTTATCCAGGGGTAAAAGACGATTAAACAACTGCTCGTCGGTGGACTCGGATTCGTGGAACATGCGCGCATCGATGGCAGCTGCCATAAGGTTATTGGCAGCGGTGATGGCATGAATATCGCCGGTGAGATGCAGATTGAATTCCTCCATGGGGACTACCTGTGAATACCCTCCGCCGGCGGCTCCGCCTTTGATACCAAAGGTGGGACCCTGCGAAGGCTGGCGGATGCAGGTGATGACATGCTTGTTGAGGTGAGCGCCAAGCGCCTGGCTGAGACCTACAGTGGTGGTGGTCTTGCCTTCACCAAGCGGGGTGGGCGTGATGGCAGTCACATCAATGTACTTGCCATCCGGCACATGGTTGAGGCGCTGGAGTACCTCCAGACGCACCTTGGCTTTGGTATCGCCGTACTGCTCGATCTCGGAGGGCAGCA
>CAZSGL010000187.1:0-3762 GCA_964606265.1 uncultured Anaerolinea sp.
GGGATTACAGAGGCTGCAATGTAGGCGATTCTCATGCACTCTCCAACATTGTAAACTTCTCGTTGCGGCGAATCATGATAATGCCGATTAACACCAGCAAACCGACGGAGAGAATGAAGTTCCCGGATAGGAGCCATGCTTCTGCATTGATCCCGTATTGCGGAACAAATACAAAGGCGAGTGAAATCTTTAACGCGGCACCGCTTGCCAGTATATAAAGGGGAATATTCGCCTGACCGAACGCCAACAAAAGTTTTCGGTTCCAGAAGAAAATATTTGAAAACCCAAAACCTGCCAGAAGTATCATCAATGCCGGATACGCAGGAATAAATTCAGATCCGTATGATACACGGATGATCCATTCTCCAAGGAAGACCATTAGTAAAACAACAAAACTTGTCCAGGCGAGAGCGATGAAGGTCGTTCGCCGCAATAGTTGTTTTAATTGCTGCCATTTTTTAAGAACCACGCTGCGTGCAATCTCCGGGAAGGTGGTGTCAATCATCGGAGAGATGGGCATCATGAGTGGATTGACCACAGTAAGTGCAATCTTAAATAATCCGACTGCCTGTTTATCCAGGAAGAACCCTACCCATAAAGGTTCACTCTCGCTAACCAATAACTTGATCGTTGCGCTTAGATTGGTGCTGATGGCAAATCGAGCCATCTCTTTAATTGACGGTAATATGGAAAACTTATCCCGCCACCAATCAATCCCTAGTTCTTGGGTTAGTGCCGTACAGGCTAAAAACACAGGTCCCAGTCCAAGTATGAACTTGCCTGCCAGGTATGCCCACAGTATAAAAAGGATATCACCCTTGAGGAAAAAAGCGATAATGATCAGGGTCAGGGTAACGATTGAGCTGAAAAGGGTAAGACCTGCCTGTTTCTTGAATTGATTAGTGGCATGCAATACCCCAGTGGAAGTTTCAGTAACGAAATTGACTAAGATGGCTGCTCCGAATAAACGGATGAGGCTAACTGCGGTCGCGTCCTTAGCAAAAAAGGTAGCCCCTAGCGGAGCTAATAGCCATAGAAAGCCAAAGGCAAGGACGGATGTTACGCCTTCGATAATAGCTGCGGTTTTTACTACCACTCCAGCTTGCGCCAAGTTTCCTTCAGTCAGCTCCCTACCAAAAAAGCGGATGACGGCCTCCCCCATGCGAAATGAAAACAACCGATTAATGTTAGTAACAAAAGCCATCACAATGTGGAGAAAACCGAATGCGCTAACGCCTAATAATCGGGCAGCCAGGATACTTTGAACAAAGACCAGCACCAAACCAATGGTTGTGGCACTGAACAAGTATCCTGTGTTTTTGAGAACCCTTTGTAAAATTGGATCCTGTTGCCAAATCTGTTGGAGCTTGTTGAGCATTCGTTTCATGGGGTTAGGATTTGACTTGCCCAAGAACGTTGTTCCAGGTACCAATCAACCAGGTTGCTGATCCCTTCGTCTAATGTAACAACCGGTCTCCAAAGCAATAATTGATTGGCTTTGTGTACGTCCGCCCAATTAGCGTCGACGTCTGCGGGGTTCTTATCAATGTAATTGACAATAGCTTTTTTACCCAACCGACTTTCAATCTTGTTGAGAAGCTGGTTAATAGTAATCGTCTCATGCCCGCCCAAATTGATAATCTCGTATCCAAGTGGTTTGAGCCCGGCGATCAATCCCTGAACTATATCATCCACATAGGTAAATCCGCGCATCTGGTTGCCATCTCCGGTAACAATTACCGGCTTACCTTCAGCAACCCATTGGGTAAAGCGGAACATAACCATATCCGGTCGCCCCGCTGGACCGTAGACTGTGAAAAAGCGAAATATTGTTATATCCAGACCAAAAAGATGGTGATAGACATGTGCCATGGCTTCAGCAGCCTTTTTACTGGCAGCATATATTTGCAGCGGATGACTGGAGTCAGCGGTTTCCAGAGTTGGCAGGGGCGGATTCGCTCCGTAAATTGAAGATGTAGAGGCCATAACAATTTTTTTAACACCCGTATTGCGACACCATTCCAATACATTCAAGGTACCATTAGCATTGGTTTCCAGGAAGACGCGGGGTATCTCCACCGCCTGGCGTACCCCTGCCCGCGCGGCAAGGTGAAAAACCGCATCAATATCGGGGTGATTTCGATGGAGGTCAGTGAACATCTCCTGCCGACAGATGTCATCCTTAATGAAGGTGAATCTCTCTAACTTTTTCAATTGATCCAACCGCCATTGTTTGATGCGAACATCGTAGGCATCGTTGAGGTTATCAACGCCAACCACTTGGTCACCGTGGTTAATTAGTTCCTCGATCAAACGCCGAGCTATAAAGCCGGCTGCCCCCGTTACCAGGTATTTCGCCATTACAGCCTCACCACCTTTGGATTGTTCCTGCCAGCGGTGCCGAGCGCGTTGCGTGTGTCCACGATCAATTGGGCATTCTTAAGCAGCGCAACGTAGTCATAAGCACTATGATTTGTGACTATTACTACACAATCTGCTATCCTGACGGCACTATCCAAATCCATTATTGAATCTATAGTCCAGTCATCGTGTTTAATTCGCGGTATATAAGGGTCATGATAGCTGACGATTGCACCTTTTTGCTGCAGCAAGCGGATGACATCTATTGAAGGGGATTCACGCAGGTCATCGATATCCGGTTTGTAAGCCGCCCCCAATACCAAAACATTGCTTCCCTTTAGGGATTTTTGATGGTCATTCAAAGCGTCTTGGACTTTGCTGATGACAAAGCGCGGCATGCTTGTATTGATCTCGGATGCTAATTCAATGAAACGCGCGGTGTAATTGAGAGAACGCAGCTTCCAGGAGAGGTATAGCGGGTCAATGGGGATACAGTGCCCGCCAAGACCTGGACCCGGTGTGAACTTCATGAAGCCAAAAGGTTTGGTCGCCGCGGCATCTATTACTTCCCAACCATCCACACCCAAGCGATCACACATCAAAGCTAGTTCATTGACGAACCCGATATTGATCATGCGGAATGTGTTTTCGAGTAATTTTGCCATTTCTGCTACTTCGGTTGAGGAAACAGGCACAACCTTATCCAACGCCTGGCTGTACCAAGTGGAGGATACCTCGGTGCAGGTTTCGGTCATTCCACCGATTACCTTGGGAGTATTCTTAGTGGTCCAATCTTCTCGTCCTGGGTCCACACGTTCCGGGGAAAAAGCTACAAAAATTTCTTCACCAACCTTGAGCCCACTTTTTTCAGTGAGTGTTGGCAATACCAATTCGCGGGTCGTGCCAGGGTAGGTGCTGGATTCCAACACCACGACCATGCCGGCATGAACGAAGGGCGCAATACCTTCTGCTGCACTCACAATATAGGAAAGATCAGGGTCACCCGTCTGGCGTAGAGGTGTCGGTACACAAATGGCAACCGCATCAATATTGGCCAGCACAGAATAATCTGTTGTGCCCTTTAATTTCCCGGTATTCACCAGGCGTTTCACCTGCTCGGTCGGTACATCCATTATGTAACTTTTACCCGAATTCAACATATCCATCTTTTCAGCGATTGGATCTATGCCAGTCACTTCGAAGTCAGCTTCGGCGAAAACCGTCGCGAAAGGCAATCCTACATATCCCATACCCAGTACTGCGATACGAGCGGTTTTATTTTTTAGTTTTTTAATTAATTCATTTGCGATTGTCATCATTCACCTTGGGTTGTTGGCTAGAATAGACTTAATTGCTCGGCGGGTGGTTCTATTTTGGATTTCGATTGGTCCTCTGTTTTTT
>CAZSGL010000188.1:0-3711 GCA_964606265.1 uncultured Anaerolinea sp.
ATAACCTGCTGATGCGCCTCACGGATGTGATCTACGCATTCCCCGACCTGCTCTTCTTTATCATTGTGATGATCTCTCTGCGCGACACAGCTCTGGGGCAAATGCTAAATGGCTTACTACTGTTATTCAGCGCGCTGGCATTTGTAAATTGGGTGGGTGTGGCGCGTATCGTACGCGGACAGGTGCTTTCTCTTAAGGAGAAGGAATTTGTTGAAGCCGCGCGTGCCATTGGCGCGAAGGACAGCCGCATCATGTTCCGCCACCTGCTTCCCAACAGCCTGGGTCCGGTCATCATCATCGCTGCCACTTCCATACCCATGATGATCATCACCGAGGCAATTTTGGGTTATCTCGGCCTGGGCTTGCGCCCTTCGACCAACCAGGCGGATTTCTTCCTGACCTCGTGGGGCTCTTTACTCCTCGACGGACAAACTGCCATCAATGCACAACCGTGGGCTCTACTCACCCCAGCCTTTTTCGTGGCAATCATTGTGCTGTCGTTCACTTTCCTTGGCGATGGACTGCGCGATGCCTTTGACCCCCGCCTGCAGGGAACCCAGTAATCGCAGGATTAACATTGAAAACTTAGTTTCACCTTAAGCTATCTTTCCCTGGACCCGACTTGTTAAGTTTTTGGTCCCTTGATCCTCCTTATGATTTGGACCGGTAGGTGTGACCGGTCTAAGTCATTTAAACTCAGGTTCTGGTCCTCAAAACACGGCATCAAAACCCTCTAGTTGTGAACTTGATAGATTTAATAACATTCAGTCGGGTTATTCTGGATAGAACAGAAGCGCCACAATCTCTGTATAATAATGTAATGGGGGTTGGTTCGCCAATCAAACAGGAGGAGAAAATGAAAAGGTCGGTTCGCTATTTGATATTAGTGGTTGTGTTCCTTGTTGGTCTCGTTTCCTGTAACCTGCCCTTTGCCAGCCCACCCGCAACGCCTGATGAGAACGCGATCAATACTTCGGTTGCCCAAACTCTGATTGCACTTGGCGGAGCAGTCTCCACTGATGCTGTCAGCCTTCCTACTGCGGGCGCGCCTCCTACAATTACCGCTGCTCCATTACCCACCGCTGGTTTGCCCACCGTTGCACCAACTGTGGCGCTGCCAACACTGACACCCACCCCGGATGACTGTGAACGCGCCGAATGGATCGCAGATGTTACGATTCCGGATGGAAGCGTTTTGCTGCCTAACAAAGACTTTGTAAAAACCTGGCGGGTCAAGAATGTCGGTACCTGCTACTGGACACCCGGTTACGCGGTGGTCTATGACAGCGGTGATCAGATGGGTGCGCCGGCAGCCACTCCCCTTTTAGGGACAGTAGCCCCAGGTGCTACAGTAGATCTTTCGGTCAATATGAAATCCCCTGGCACCAATGGCGTCTATACCGGGAACTTTAAACTACGCAGTGATACCGGTCTCATCTTTGGTACTGGATCATCCTATAATGCCCCCATTTACGCCGAGATCAAAGTGAGTTCCATCATGCTTCTTCCGGGGCTTGACCTAAGCGGGATTATTGATTTGATGCCGCTTGAGACCCTGGTTTACAATTTCGCCAGCAACTATTGTTCAGCCAGTTGGCACAACGCCTCAGCGCCTGGTACCCTATCTTGCCCCGGCACTGTTTCGGATGCAACAGGTTACGTGGTGCGCAACGACGACCCAAAACTCTCCAATGGCACTACATACAACGGTGTTGCCCTGGTTACCCATCCACAATGGATTGCCGGTGGGTCAATCGCGGGCAATTATCCGGCAATCGCTATCCAAAATGGGATGAAATTCCGTGCCACGCTTGGCTGCCGTTTTGATGGTACAGCATGCGCTGTGCGTTATTTCCTGCGCTATTACGAAGAGGGAGTTGCCGGATTGAAGCAATTAAACCAGTGGGACCTGGATTACGCGGACACTCCCCTGAAGGTTGACGTTGATCTCTCTTCTCTCGCCGGCAAGAATATTATCTTTGTGCTTCAGGTCGTGGCACTTGACGCCCCAAACCAGGACTGGGCACAATGGGTTAACCCCAGGATCATCAAGTAAGTTAGAGAATTCTAAAAAAAGAGAGTCCGTAAGGGCTCTCTTTTTTCTGTTAGAATCGCAGTATGTCCTATAAAATGAGAAGATTCCTTTTGCTGGCTTTGCCCATGCTGGGTATTGTAGCTGGCTACTTGTTAATGGCACGTCCGGTGACACTCACAATTGATGGCCAACCTGGAGCAGTAACCACTCGTGCTTTATCAGTTCGCGGGGTATTACGCTCGGCAGGTATCCGCATAGCAGAAGGGGATTTGGTTTCTCCGGATGCCGGCACGTGGTTGACCAAAACCACTGAAATCGTATTCAGTCATGCTGGTCTAATCCGCGTGTGGATTGATCCTCAGGGGGAGATCATCAGTGTGAACACTGATGCGCGCACACCCGCGGGAATTGTCATTGCGGCGGGCATTCTACCGGAGGATGGCGACCTCTACCGGGTGAATGGACAGGTGGTGGAACCCGACCAGGAATTGAACCCGACTCGCGGATTTATGCTTCAGTACACCCCACGCGTTAAGTTGACCGTTAATTTGGACGGCGAAACGCAGGAGATCTTTTCCTCAGCCAACACACTTGGTGCGGCGTTGTGGCAGGGTGGAATCGGGTTGCTGGGCGGAGATTTTGTAGACCCCCCATTAGACACCCTTCTGACCGATGCAATTGAAGTTACCATCAAGCGCGGGCTGCCATTAGTGATCGTAGTTGATGGTAAAGAGCTGCTGGTTCATTCAACCGCAGGAACGATCGGGCAAGCCCTTCAACAGGCAGGCGTTAGTCTGCAAGACCTGGATTACAGCAAGCCGGGTGAAGAAGAAGCGCTTCCCGAAAATGGAAAAATTGAAGTAATTCGTGTGACTGAAGAGATCCTGACGGAACAATATAATATTCCATTCGCAGTGGAATATGTGGCAGATTCGGCGCTGGCTGTAGGTGAACGCGTTGTAAAAGTCAAAGGAGAAAATGGATTAAAGGTGGGCAAGGTGCGCGTTCGATATGAAAACGGGATTGAAGTATCCCGAACGAGTGAAGGATTGGTCATAATCAAAGAACCCATCACGCACCAGGAAGCATACAGTTCCCAATTCGCCCTTAATACCATTGACACTCCCAATGGACCGATGACTTACTACCATGCGGTCACCGTTACCGCCACTGCCTATTCCCCGTGTAACCTGGGCGTCTCCTGGTGTAATAACGTTACAGCGTCGGGAACCACGGTACACAGGGGTATCATCGCGGTGCACCTGGACTGGTACCGGATTTTAAAAGGCTCGCAAATTTATATTCCAGGTTACGGCATCGGCACTGTCGCAGATACTGGATCTTATCCCTATAACCATAACTGGGTAGACCTGGGGTATACAGACGAAGAATTCGATTTGTACGCGAAATTCATTCCAAGCATTACAGTCTATCTATTGGCTCCTGCGCCATCTGGTTTTACGGGGTCATTACCATAAAAACGCCACAGGTGGATGTACGAACGCTCCTCCGCCGTTATAACCTCGATCCCTATAAAGGTCTCGGGCAGAATTTTTTGGTTGACCAGAACGCGCTGAAAAAAATTGTTGATAGTGCCGAAGTTGGTAAAGAGGATACTGTACTCGAGATCGGAGCCGGACTGGGCAACCTGACGCGCTTACTGGCACAGGCTGCCA
>CAZSGL010000189.1:0-3692 GCA_964606265.1 uncultured Anaerolinea sp.
CTCGGGGGACCATTAAAGCCCACGCCGCGAGTATTTACCGCAAGCTGGATGTTGCCAACCGTACCGAAGCTGTGACCCGTGCCCGTCAACTGGGACTCCTCGACTAACCCCTTTTTTATCCCTGCGAGTAACCCCTATAAATAACCCTATAATTCCCCATCTGGCTGATGCGGGATTAATTGTAAAGCAGTAAATTATTAATCGTCGTTGGTTACAGAGTTAAGTCATACCTAGAACGTAAGTAGGAAAGAAGTCCTCTGGATACACACTTTTCTAAGTATTATTCATGCTTGAAATTATCACGACTTTAACGAGTTGTATTTCTACTTTGACTTGAATAAATAATATGGAGGAAATGATGTTGAAGAAAAATAAAAAATTGCTGTTCTATATTTGGTGTTTGCAGTTCTGCTGGTCTCCTGTATGAAGCCGGTCACTAATCAAGCCTCACTCGTGCTGTCCCCATGTAAATTAGGGATTACTCCGGCACAATGTGGAACCCTGCGGGTTTATGAGAATCGCGGCGCACAACAAGGTCGGCAGATAGACATTCGCGTGGCAGTGATAAAAGCGAAAAGCCCCAATCCTGCCCCCGATCCGATCTTCTACCTGGCAGGTGGACCAGGAGGATCAGCATACGAAGATGGCATGAGACAACAGTTTTCCAGTTCCCTGAGTTACACCCACGACATTGTTTTCGTAGAACAACGCGGTACAGGTAATTCAAACCCTGAAACGGTTTCTCAAGGTTTTCCTGATTTTCAAGGATTGACTGCCGAGGAGATTGATGCCAATGTTAAAGCCAGAGCCTGGGAATACAAGGTGTTGAAGATTTTTACCATGGATACCCGATTTTACAGCACATCCATGGCGATGGATGATCTTGATGATGTGCGAGAAGCGTTAGGTTATGACAAAATAAACCTCGTGGGTTATTCATACGGCGCAACTGCAGCGCAGTATTACTTGCGACAGCATAAAGAGCATGTACGGACAATGACTCTTGGTGGCGGCTCCTTGCTGGATATACCCGTTTTTGAGTTATGGGCGCAGAATGGGCAACGGGCAATGGATCAGATTATTGATCGCTGTTTGATTGATCCTGCGTGCCAGGCTGCTTACCCAGACTTGAGAGAGGAATTCACGGGCTTATTTCCCCGGTTAGCTACTTCCCCGGCAACAGTAAGCATTACCTACCCTGGAAATGACCAAGCCGAGAATATCACACTCACTGAGGGCTATTTTGCGGCTTTCCTGCGCCACATGATGACAGATGCGAAAAATGATCCGTTTATACCAAGACTCATTCACCAGGCGTACCAGGAGAATGATTGGTCGGGATTTGCCCAGTATTTGGCGGATGGGTATGGACCTCAATGGTGGGGGAACTACGCTATGGAACACACCATCCGCTGCAGCGAAAAATGGGCATCATTTGAACCTGCCGCTGTGGCTGAATTAAGTAAAGGGAGTTACCTGGCGGGATGGGATATGAGCCTAGCCAGGCATCAAGCCTATTCCTGCAACTTTACACCGCAAGGTTATACTCCGGAAGGCGAAACTGAACAACCTGGTTCAAATGTCCCAGTGCTCATCATTAACGGCGAACTGGACCCGATAGATCCCCCGGGAAATATGGCAGGCGCAAAAGAGTTGTGGCCAAACAGCCTCTCCCTCAACGGGAATCATCTAAGTCACAGTATGTCTAGTATGGATCAAATCATGTGCTGGTTTTCAATCATGGATGCATTCATCGACAGCGGTTCCGACGACGGACTTGACACCTCATGTATGAAGGCACGCCAGGCGCCACCGTTTGACACCCATTAATTGCCTTAATAAAGGTATGAATAGCTTCACTTAAATGCCTGTTGAAATTCAAAATTGGGATTGACGTTAAGGAGAAATGAATTGATTGCACGAAATTGTGCCCCTCATACCAACGAGGGGCACAATTTTTTCACTAGATATTGAGCATGGGGTATGTTATCCCATACCAGCTAGCCTACTCTATGCAAGCGCACACCTAACCCCCCCTCTAGCTGCAAGTAACCCCTATAAATAACCCTTTAATTCCCCATGTGGCTGATGCGTGCCAATTTGATCAGCAGTAAATTAGTGATAGTAAATTACCAAGAGGGATGCTTATGCCAGAATATTACGAAATTAGAATCATGGGTCAATTGGATCCACACTGGTCTGAATGGTTTTCGGACCTGAAGTTGACGCATATGGAGGAGAACGAGACTCTGCTTGCAGGTCTCTTACCCGACCAGGCGGCGCTCCACAGCCTGCTCGAACGGATCCGCGATCTGAATCTTACTTTGATTTCTGTAACCTGTACCATCCCCCCCACCCACTCGCTTGATAAAGAAAAGAAAGGATAAAGAAATGGAACGGAATAATGTTGGTCCAAAAAAGAAAGGTCCTCGAGTACTGGTCATCCTGTTGATCGTCGTGCTTCTAATAGTGGGAACGGTCGCAGGATTAACTACTCTTGGAAAAAAAGCAGCAGGTGAACTGCTCACCAAGACACTGGCGGAACCTCTCGACGGCGCTACTTCGGCAAAGGTCACAATCGATCCGGGTGATGGTAACCTGACCCTTGAGAGAAACACCAGCAGCGAGAAGAAGCTGGCAAGCGGAACTCTACAGTACTTTGAGAAAATTGGTGCTCCACTCTCGACAGTTGCCTCAAGTAATGGTCTTACCACTTTCACATTGAGCGCAGATGGCGGGCAACCCTGGTTAAAACTACCATGGTCAGCCTGCAACGGAGGAACCGAATGGTTGATCCGCCTCAACGCGGCAGTCTCTTATGACATCACCGCCCTCACGGGTGGAGGAAAAGTGACGATTGACCTGACAGGATTGACCGTCACACGGCTGGCAGCTGAAACCGGCGGGGGAAATATGGAAGTCACCCTGCCTGATAACGCTGCAAACCTGGACGTGTTTGCCAAGACTGGTGCGGGTAAGGTTACGATCAATGTAGGCAGCAGCATCACAGGCAGTAATACCATCAACGCCAGCAGTGGTGCCGGTGAAGTGAACGTGTTTGTGCCGAATGGTGTAGCGGCGCGCATCAAGGTAGCACAGGGTACTGTGGTCGTAGACCCCGGGTTGAAAAAGATCGATGACACCACTTACGAGACTTCCAATTATCAATCTTCTACGGATAAAGTAGAAATCACCGTTGGCAGCGGCGCTGGTAATGTGAACATCATCATCAAGTAGAAGCGGGCATAAAACCCGATATGAGAAGGAGAAAATAAAATGGCAAAGAACGTACTTACCCACAATCTATCAGAAAGTCTTGGGAGTGTAAAAATAGCAGATGTCAACATCGATCCGGGTGACGGCAACCTGGCTGTTGACGGGCTTATCCGAAATGAGCAGGAATTGGCCAGCGGCACACTGCAATACCTTGAGAAAAATGGCCTGCCAAACTGGTCGGTAGACACGAGTAACCACCCGACCACTTTTACGATCAAGGCAGCGAAGAAAGGACAACCCTGGCTGCGTCTTCCCTGGGCAGCTTGCAACGGCGCCACCAATTGGCAGATTCACCTTAACCGCCGGGTGCCTTCGGCTGTCAGTGCCCACAGTGATGGCGGCAATATCAAGCTCGACCTCAATGGCATGCCTGTGACACGGGTTTCAGCATTCACCGGAGGCGGCAATGTGGAGGT
>CAZSGL010000190.1:0-3686 GCA_964606265.1 uncultured Anaerolinea sp.
CGTGTGATTTTGGGATGCGCAAACCGGATCCCTCCATTTTTTACCATGCCGCACATCTGGCACATTTGCCCACCAGCAGCATCATGTATGTCGGCGACAAACTCACCCGGGATATCCTTGGCGCGCGGCGCGCCGGTTACCGCATGGCGGTACAGATCAAGCACCCCTATGACGATGGCGACCCTGACCTCGGGCCTGTTCCGGATTTGCTCATCCACAACATGCTCGAATTAATCCCGGTGGTGGAAGAGGAATTGGTGAAAGATAGATCGGGGAATGGAAAACTGAATGGACGCCATGTTAGGGCGCTATTTTTTGACGCCGGCGACATTTTGTATTACCGTCCGATAAAGGAACAACGCTTGAAAGAATTCCTGGTCGGGAAAACATTAAAACCAAACCCGAACCTGGCTGAGGAGACCAAGCGCTTGCGGGAACTGGCTTTCCAGGGCAAGATGGACAGGCTGGAGTATTACCGCAGCGTGGTACGCCTGTACGGGATTACGGACGAAGCGCTGATCGAAGAAGGCGCGCGCGCGCAGGCGCAGGACGATGATACCGTTGCGATTCATGAAGGTGTACCTGAAACGATCAACGCGCTTAAGCAGCAGGGATACCTGCTTGGTATCATTACCGATACCGCCCTGCCGATCAGTACAAAATTGAATTGGTTCGAGCAGCACGGATTCGGGCATGTGTGGGACGTGGTGATCAGTTCTAAAGAAATGGGAGTGCGTAAACCTGCTCCAATCCTTTACGAAGAAGCGCTGCAGGTATGCCGCATGAACGCCTGTGAGACGGCTTTTGTGGGGCATAAAGCTTATGAGCTGGAAGGTGCCCGTGCGGTTGGGATGAAAACGATCGCCTATAACTTCGAGGAAGAGTCTGTAGCGGATGCTTACATCCAGAATTTCAGGGAATTGCTGACAATCCCCTTGTTACAAGAATAGTTTATGATGCAGAAAGTTGGTGAAATGCGCTCAGCTGTAAAAGCGATTTTCTTTGATATTGGCGGCACACTGCGTGTAACCCGACAGGGTGAATCACGCGATGTGAAAAAGATCCAGCAAATGATGTCCCTGCTGGGCGAGAAATCGACTGTAGAAGATTTTATGAAGAAGATGCATCAGGGCGGAAAGCTGTACCGCAAGTGGTGCAAGCCCAATTATATCGAGTTGAACGAGGAAGAATTACTCACACGTTTCCTGCTGCCGGATTACCCCGTGGGGTTTATCCGTGCCAATGCAATCACCCTCAACCAGCTCTGGCGTGAATCCCGGCGCAAGTATGTGCTGCCGGACATGGCGGAAACCATGCGCACGCTGGCGGCACGCGGTTACAAGCTGGGCTTAATCAGCAATACCACTTCCACTGTGGAAGGTTATAGGCTGCTTGAAGAATTTGGCCTCACAGCCTTGTTCTCCAGCGTGGTGCTCTCCGCAGCTTTTGGGCGGCGCAAACCACATCCCTCGCTTTTTATTGAAGCGGCGCGCCAGGCTGGTGTGCACCCGTGGGAATGCGCCTACGTGGGCGACCGGGCTTCACGCGATGTGATCGGACCGCTGCAATCGGGCTATAGCAAAACCATCATTATCCGAACAGATGGGTATGTGCTGGATGAGTTCGATCATGATGAATTCGAGATCGAAAAAGACAAGGAGCTGATGCTCAAGCCGAATCACAGCATCGGCAAATTATCTCAGCTGCTTGATATCTTCCCGGACCTGCATGGTATGGCGGAATCCCCTGCCCTGTCCCGCCCGGATCAGTTCTATGACGTGGCGTTGTCGACCATGTGGGGGGTTGACCAGGACGGACCTTTTGAGGATACCTTTGAGGCTGCCCGCGGCATCGGGATCGCACGCTTTGAATTGAATCATAGGGTAACCACTGAAGTATTTGAACATTTTGAATACAACAGGCATTACGTCAGCAGTGTGCATGACCCCTGCTGTTCTACTTTCTCGTTTGATGAACAAAAGAAACAGGACCTTCTCATTTCGTCACTAGATGAGGAAAAAAGGAAACAAGGAGTCGAGATTGCCTGCCAGTCGATTGACCTGGCTTGCCGGCTGGGTTCCAAAAGCGTGGTGCTGCACCCCGGATCGATTGTGTGTGACCGCAGTAAGGAAAACTTACTGCGGAAGTTGTATGAACAGGGTAAAACCGAAACCCCTGAATTCGCGCAGATCAAAGCGGAAATGATCGAGCAGCGTGCACAGCTTGTTTTACCGCATATGCGCCAGGTGATGAAAAGCCTGAGCGAGATCATGGAGTACAACGCCAATTGTAAAGGGGCAGCCCTGGCGCTGGAGAATCGCTACCGCTTTTTCGACCTCCCCTTGCCGGATGAACTGGAAGAAATGCTGGCGCTGGGGGACCGCAACACTTTTGGTTTCCAGTATGACATCGGGCATGCCGTTGCACTGGATGAATTAGGGCTCGTGAGGCACGAGGAATGGCTGGAACGCTTTGGCAGGTGCATGATCGGAGTGCACATTCATGATGTAAGCGGCATAACTGACCACCTGGCACCCGGGCAGGGCAGCGTAAATTACGGTAAAATAGCAGACTACCTGCCGCAAAACTGTTTGAAAACCCTGGAAATTGGCCCGCGCTCAAAGATTGAGGAGATCGCAAAGGGGCTGGAAATCTTGACAGACGCGGGAATTATTAATCGGTTGTAAAACTCAAATCAGAAAGTATGTGTGAAACCTGGTGATTAAAGCAATTTTTTTTGATGTTGGCGGAACTCTCGTTAAAAAGGCTAATTTTCCCACCCGCGATTTGAACGTGATCGCGAAGATGGCAGCATTGGTAAATGAAACCTGCACCCCTCACGAACTGGCTGGACGCATCCTCAACGGGGAACACGAGTACAAAGCATGGAGGTCGCGCTCCTTCATCGAATTACCCCTGGAGGAACGCTGGCCGCGGTTCCTGCTGGCAGATCTGCCAGCGGAGCTGGTAAAGCGTAATGCCGAACAGCTGCAGAACCTGTGGAGCGAGTCACGCGGGAAGAAACACATCCCCGTGGAAACTGTTTCGACGGTAGAAGAACTGAACAAACGGAGGTACATACTAGGTACCATCAGTCATTCTTCTCCCAAGTACCTGGATTCGGCAGGCATATTGCCTCTTTTTAAAACCATCATTCACGCTTCCAAGTTTGGCTGGCGTAAACCCCACCCCGCGCCTTTTTTGGCGGCAGCGAAACAGAGTGCTGTTCTGCCGGAAGAATGCGCCTACGTGGGAGACCGGCCTTCGCGGGATGTAGTCGGCGCGCGTGAAGCCGGTTTTGGAATGGTGATCCAGTTGATGCTTTCAACCGAACCCCCTGAAGGCGACCCCTGCCCGATGCACCCGGATATCATTATCCACCACCTGGGAGAACTGCTTGAGCTCTTCCCGGGGCTGGAGGCAGTCACTACTGAGCCAACAAAGGGGAAAGCTGAAGCGCTTCTCTACGACGCGGCAATTTCCAGCATGTGGTGGAACAAGGAAACCAGTACGATCAATGAATTCCTCGAAAGAGGCAGGGCATTAGGCTTTCCGCGGTTCGAGTTAAACCACCAGACTCCGCCTGAAGCGTTTGCCCAGATCGACCTCAACCATTTCCACATCGGCTCGCTGCACGACCCATGCCCAGCGATCATCCCGGCGAAGACGCTGGAAAAGGCCGACCA
>CAZSGL010000191.1:0-3685 GCA_964606265.1 uncultured Anaerolinea sp.
GTGAGCCCCGAAGACGCGCTGGAAATGATCCACGAGACGCGTGCCGGCAAACTGCTGACCGGATTCCGCGGGGCGCCGCCGGCGGACCTGGACGCGGTGGTGGATTGCATCCGGCGGCTGGGGCAGCTGGGACTGGACTTCCCCGAGATCGAGGAGGCAGAGGTCAACCCGCTGCTGGTCTTCCCGCAGGGGCAGGGTGCGCTGGCGCTGGACGGCAGGGTGATCCGCAGCTAATTTACACCAGAGAAATCTCCCTGTTAATTTTGCGTTAAAAAACCCACTTTTTCGCGGTTTTCTCCATTTTAAGTTGCCCTAACCACCTCTAGTTGCTACACTGATACAAATCCCATTTTTCTACTGGAGGGTTAGATGAGTGCAACCGTGGTGTTCATAATCGCTGCTGTTATCATGCTGGGAATAGGTTTCTACAAGCTTTGGACGGTGATCAGGCAATCCCTTAAGGTCACTGCCAGCAAGAACTGGCCAGCTGTCGCTGCCCAGGTGATCAAGAAAGAAGTCGTGCGGCGTGTGACCACCAAGGGACAAATAACATATTACCCGGAACTGGACTACAAGTATTCTGTGATGGGCTCAGAGTTCAATCAGCACAAGCGCCTAAAAGGCACTTACAGCAACGCTAATGGGCAAAAAACCCTGGATGCAGTCGCTGAAACCCTCGAGGTGCGTTATAACCCAGAAAAACCCAACGAGCATACCAATGGATTTGAAAAGACCAGATTCGGTGACATTCTGTTGATCGTGGTTTTCCTGGGATTGGGAGTGTTCATGCTGGTTTTGCAGTTGATATAGAGCTGTTATCCTAATCGCAGATAATGCCTGGCTGCTGCCCAATTTTCCGCTTGAATTTTGGGGCAGTAGACGGAGCTTGGTTTGAGGATTGTACTAAACGGTAATATTACCATTTCTTACTTGCCAAATTACTTCATATTGATATAATGGAGTTGGTCTTCTGCTGGTTGCCCCCCTCAACCAGTGGAAGACCACTTTTTTTGTAGTAACACCCATGATTTCCATAGTGTTATGATTCGTAATCAAAATTATTGTGATTGTATAATCAAGTTTGGATTATAAAATGACCTCAATTATTAAACTATCAGATAAACCCAAATACACGATAAAAATAGTCAGCGATCTGACCGGAATCCTACCGGTTACATTACGAGCATGGGAAAGACGCTACGGCGTGCTTTCGCCGGAACGCAAGGAAAACCGCTACCGGCTTTACTCAGATCGAGACGTGGCAATCGTCAAGTGGTTGAACAATCAAACCGCAAGCGGAATTTCCATAAGCACTGCCGCACTGAACTTGAGTAAATTGAGAATAAATAATGATTGGCCGGATGTTGTCCCTCCGGGGGTAAACCGGGAAAAAGTGAAAACCTCCATTCCACCTGAGCAGTACCTGGAGGAGCTTTTTAATCTGCTGACCCATCACAACGAAGCTGACGCATCAAAACTTATGCAGGAAATAATCTCCAGGTTCGACCTGGAAACAGTGTTGATGAGAATCGTTACACCATGCCTGGTGGCCATTGGAGAGGCCTGGTACCGGGGAAACCTTTTGATCAGCACCGAACACTTTGCGAGTACCTTTATCCGCAGCAGGTTGGACGGTCTCTTCCAATCCTACCCAATTGCTGCCAGGGGAGCAAGTATCCTCATTGGTGGAGCACCCTCTGAGGACCATGAGCTGGGTGCGTTGATGATGGCAATACTTCTCAGAAGCAGAGGGTACAGGGTTGAGTTTTTGGGACCAAACCTGCACATGGATGACCTGGTTGATTACGCAAAATCAAAAAAACCAGCCGCGGTGATCCTGACGGCGAGTACTAGAGCGGCTGCGCTGGAACTGTTGCGCGCACAATCAAAATTTCTGACGATAAAATCTCCCCCTCAGTTTTGTTATGCCGGTTTCGCCTTTGTTTTCGAACCCAATTTGGTTTCCGAAATCCCCGGAACCTACCTGGGGGATTCGATGGTCAAGGCTCTTGATTCCATAAAACTCCTTTTGCCAGTGAAACCAACCGGTAAAAAATAATCGCCCAATACAAAAAGAGCTGCCAAACTTTTAGCAGCTCTTTTCAGTCGACCAGGTGATATATTACTCTGCAGGTAGGAGCACTGCGTCAATCACATGGATCACACCATTGGAGGTTTCAATATCTGTAATGATCACTTGTATGGTTTCATTCAAGTAGACCTTGCCATCTTGTACCTTGATGCTGATCTGAGCACCCGATACAGCGTCTGCGCTGGTTAGCGTTACTACATCAGCAGCCATTACCTTGCCAGCAACCACATGGTAGAGCAGGATGGATTTTAGTTGTTCCAGGTTCTCGGGTTTCAACAAGTTCTCGACGGTACCGGCGGGAAGTTTTGCAAAGGCATCATCAGTGGGGGCAAAGACAGTGAAGGGACCTTCACCTTTGAGGGTCTCGATCAGACCAGCTGCCTGCAGGGCAGCTGCGAGTGTAGTGAAGCGACCATCAGCGACTGCGGTATCGACGATATCAGAGAGCTCGGCAGGAGGGAGAAGCACTGCGTCGATTACATGGATAACACCATTGGAAGCCACGACATCAGCCAGAACAACCTTAGACTCGTTGATGTAAACGCTTCCCATATCTACTTTCACAGCCAGATCTTTGCCGGATAAAGCGGTTGCACTGGTAATTCCTGCAACATCCGCGGCCATGACCTTACCTTCAACTACGTGATAGAGAAGTATCGCTTTAAGCTGCTCAAGATTTTCGGGTTTGAGCAATCCTTCAACAGTACCTGCGGGCAGTTTGGCAAAAGCCTCATCTGAGGGAGCGAAGACAGTGAAAGGACCATCGGCTTTTAGAGCATCAACCAACCCGGCGGCCTTCAATGCTGCTACAAGAGTAGTAAAACTACCGTTTGCCACAGCTGTATCAACAATGTCCATTAATTCAGGTTCAGAAACCTCGGTTACTTCAGGCATGGGAGCCGCGGTTGGGGCAGCCTGTGGGGCACAGGCTGAGAGGGCGAATATCGCCACGAACAATACGGTAAAGACAGTTACTAATTTCATTTCATTCTCCTTTTGTATAATCTTTTGTACAACTTATAGAAAGATTCTATCGAATAAAGTGCAGAATCACAAGAAATAGTATAACCTTTGTACAATGTTTAATATGAATCAAATTAGAAGTTGTGCCAATGCCAAAACCATAAAACCGATTAGCGGGAACAAGGGTGTGCTCATACAGCGGAAGGATCAATCCTTTCGCTGTGTGTTTTTAATATTTGCAGTAGAATGCTTGAATACTAACGATGGAGGTTAAGCCGTGCACGATCCTGAGATTGAAAAGTACCTGCAGACCAACAAAGCCATGTGGAACGAGTACGTCGGCATCAATTCCCATTCAGCCATGTACGGCCTGGAAGCCTTCAGGCGCGGTGAGAATAAACTGAATCCGCTGGAACGGGACGAGGTGGGGGATGTGAAGGGAAAAACCCTGCTGCACCTGCAGTGTCACTTTGGGATGGACACGCTTTCGTGGGCGCGGCTAGGGGCTCAGGTGACCGGGATGGATTTCTCCAACGAGGGTATCAAGCTGGCAAAGAAATTATCGGAAGACCTGCGGATACCGGCGCGGTTTGTGTGCTGCGACCTGTATGACCTGCCGCAGGCGCTCCC
>CAZSGL010000192.1:0-3669 GCA_964606265.1 uncultured Anaerolinea sp.
TTGTGATCGTGGAGCACATCTAATGCCAGTCGATGATAGCTACACAAAAGTATTGCTCCATATGGATGGAGCGGATAATTCCACAACCTTTACAGATGAAAGCGGTAAGACTTGGACTACAGTCGCTCCGTCCCCTGTAATTGACACAGCACAATCGGTATTTGGTGGTTCGGCTGGTTACTTTTCCCAGTCTACAGACTGTCATATACGCACACCAGCAGTTGCCGAATTTAACGCTGGAACTGGTGATTTTACGGTTGATTTCAGAATGAGACTAAATGCGGCAATAGGCTCTCTTTACAGAATTTGTGGTCTTGCAGGTTCTTGGCGATGCCAAGTTGAAACTAATGGCAAGATAACCGCTGGATTTTACAGGGGTGGAACTGTATACAATGTTGCTTCAAATGCAGGAATAAGCACCGCCACTTGGTACCACGTTGCTATGGAAAAAATAAGCGGGGTATGCAAATTAGCGATCAGTGGAATTTTTCAAACAGCCTCACAAGATTTTGGCGCGGTTGCCATAGATAATGGCGCCAACTATATGACTATCGGGAAAATATACGCCGAGGTATGGAGATACAATGGTTGGGTAGATGAGTTTAGATACTCTGTTGGAACTGCAAGATGGACATCTGACTTCACTCCTCCGACAGCGGCATATACCCCCTCAAATATTAAAAAGATTAATGGAGTGGAGTATGCCTCAATTAAAACTGCCTCTGGCTTATCAATCGCCAGCGCGAAGACAATAAGTGGAGTTGGATAAGTAACATGGAAACCTCACTCACGGCATTCTGCCGTTCCCGAGGTACGCGCGGTGAACCTGCGCTTAAAGGAGTAAAAAATGCGAAACGGTAAAGTTTTCATAATTGACACGTCATTTTGGAACGACGATAAAAAGATTTTAGCCCTCCCAAACTTCAAGAAGGCAAAACTGGAGCAGGGAGTGGATGCTGTGCTCAACAGGATCGGACAGGGATTGAAGGCGGACGGCTCCCTTTATGTGGACATTGACTACGTCCAAAACATGATCCTGGAAGCGGATGCCGGTTTGTACCGGGGATCTTACTATTTCCTGGATCACAACCAGTGGAACTATAAAGCCGGCCAGGCGCAGGCTTGGGGAGCAAAACAAGGCAAGGCTGTGTATCAATTCATGGTGACCAGTGGTCTGATCGGTGAGATCCCACCGGCATGTGACTCTGAAGAAAATGTCCGCTGGGGACGCCTCACCAGGGAGCGGATTGAGAGCGATGTAATCCCAATGACCAGCGCGTACCTGGAAACCCTGGCAGGGCTTTTCGAAAACAATGAGTTGTTCGTGTATATCAACCGTTATTTTGAAAGCTTGGCAAAAGGACTGACCAAATGGCAGCTTTGGCTGGCGGTCCTCTCTGGAGAAGGATACGATGGTAACGAGGACTTAGACCATTTCCCGATCGCAACAATCGAGCAATGGGGAAGCTATATGAACGGACGTCTTTTCGGGTTCGACAATGGAGCCGTGGATACCAACCGCTGGAACAAAACCCCCGCATACTTCAATGAGATGATGCGGCGCTGGAACCCCAGATCGCCGCTGTTGAACCCCGAAATCACACCGGAAGATGAAACGCCTGCCCCCGTCACTATCTACCCTGATCTGCCGGTGGAGCCATTCAGCCAGAAAGACTCAGGGTGGGGATCCAAAATACTCGGGTTTTCTGACTTCACCATAGCGGAGCAAGGATGCGTAGATACCATCCTGGCCGCAATCTGCCGGTTATTGGGAAAAGACACTGATCCTGGCAAGCTGAATCAAGCCTTGAAAGATAAGAAGGGGTTCGAAGGAGCTAACGTAATCTGGGGATCAATAACCGATGTCTTCTCTGATATCACAGTGGACTGGGGTAACTTCATAAAAGATCCGTCGTTAGTTACTGATGCCAAGATCGACGCAGTGCTGGCCAGCAGGAGACTGGTCATGGTCCAGACCGATTACAACCCGTCAACACCAAGCCTGGAGCCGCACTGGGTGGCAATTATCGGAAAAGGCCTGAACGGATACAGGATGATGGACCCGATCGATGGATCCATTCTGGACTTCATAAAGAGATATAAGAAAATGCTCAGGATGGCAGCACTTAACGGAACACCTGTAGCGCCAGTGGATTTATTGGATGCTGAAAAGTTGAAGAGATTGTGGGCAGCGCATCCGGAATTACACCTAAATTAGGGTGAACTCCTGCACCCGCGGGGGAGTAAAAAGACCGCCTTTCCGGCGGTCTTTAATTTAAGTTGTATCCAGTAGACTTGCGAGTTAGAATAATAGTATAAATGTTCTAAATAATGAGGGAAATGATGATCAACAACGTTCAGCTTTATATGGGGGATTGCCTGGAAATAATGCCAACGCTCGAATCCTTATCGGTGGATATGGTGCTGGCAGATCTTCCTTATGGGGTTACTGCCTGCGAGTGGGACAAGATACTCCCCTTTGATCGCCTGTGGGAAAACTACGAGAGATTATTAAAACCGGGCGGGTCAGTAGTGTTAACCGCATCTCAGCCTTTCACAACGAAATTGATCAACAGCAAGCCGGATTGGTTTCGGTATGAGATGGTCTGGAAAAAGAACACAACTTCCGGATATCTAAATTCAAAATTCCAACCGCTGAGGAATCACGAGAATATCCTGGTTTTCTCACCCTGGAAAACTACAAAAATGGTCTACAACCCCCAGGGATTGATCCCTTTAAATAAATGGAAGCGGACGGGGAAATCCAAGATCTACAACAAGCAGACTCAGCAGGTGAGGTTAATCACCTACTCGAATTATCCAAGGTCGGTGCTGGAATTCAAATCTGAAACCAACAGGAAGCATCCGACTCAAAAGCCGGCAAGCCTGATGGCTTACCTGATCAATACCTATTCAAACCCGGGCGGGGTGATCCTGGACAACACAATGGGTTCTGGATCAACGGGGGTGGGGGCGCTGCAGGTAGGCCGTAAGTTCATTGGTATGGAAATGGATCCTGTATTCTTTGCCGTTGCTGAGGAGAGAATTAAGAATGTTTGCGCGCAAACATTTACCGACCAGGAATCTCCAGCTCAAAATCTATCATCTCAATCCCCTGGTGCATGATCAGATTCCACCTTTTATCCTGAAAGAGAAAGTGCTCTCCGGAGCGCAGGAACTTGAGAATATCCTCTCGGGACACACTCATGGTGTGAGTGATCGAAATGCGGGGATAGGATACTTCCGTGATCACGTAATCGATCAAATATCCCTTTAATATAACCACAGTGACTGTAAAAATTGCATAGATGGGGACTTGCTCATTCATCATGTTCTGCATGGTTTCGATAATTACCCTTATCGGAAGAATGAATCTGATTATTAACGGCGAAGGATAAGCCTGACAGGGCCTATCCTTCTAACCAAACAGGTCTGAGACCAGAGCCTGGTGGTTTCGTCAAAAACCTACGACGAGGCAAAAAAAGAGTAAAACTGTGGACCCGGCAGGGATCGAACCTGCGACCAAGCGGTTATGAGCCGCGCGCTCTAACCACTGAGCTACGGGTCCTAAAGGACAGCCAAATTATATCATTAACAAATTACGCGCTCAAACCACTGTCCCCTTGAGGGATGATAAGCTACAGTTCCTCAAAGGTTTACAAACCATAT
>CAZSGL010000193.1:0-3645 GCA_964606265.1 uncultured Anaerolinea sp.
CCATCCGGCCGTGGGAACTGGTGCTCGGCAAGATCCTCCCGTATGTCATCCTGGCATTTATCGACACCTTTGAAGTCCTCGCCATAGGCTATTGGGTGTTTGGCGTACCCATCCGCGGATCCATCTGGCTCATCATCGGTTCCTCCGGGTTGCTCCTGCTTTCCGGTCTCGGCATCGGCTTATTTGCTTCCACTGTTGCCAATACCCAGCAGGAAGCCATGCTCACTGTGTGGATGACTCTCCTGCCATCCATATTCCTGTCGGGTTTTTTCTTTCCACTTGAAGCCATGCCGCTGATTCTGCGCTGGGTTTCCAATATCATCCCATTGCGATATTACCTGGTGATCCTGCGCGCGGTAATGTTGAAAGGTTCCGGGTTGAGCGCTATCTGGGTGGAGTGCCTGGCGTTGTTAGCCTTCGGTGTGCTTATTTTCTTAGCCGCTTCCCTGCGCTTCCGCAAGCGCCTGGATTGATATTAGTAAAGGAGTCCCAATGTCTCACAAACGTCCCCCTTTTCCAGTGATCATTTTGGTCGTTATTGCCATTTTCGTGGCTGCTTATTTTGGCATACGCGCCCTCACCCAAAAAGAGTCCGCCAGCCTGGCTCTCTCCGGCACCATCGAAGGAGAGCAGACCAGCGTCTCGGCTGAAAGTTCCGGCAAGGTGATCGACGTTTTCGTGGCGGAAGGGCAAACCGTGAAGGCGGGTGATCCCCTCTTCCGCCTGGATGACACTTTGCTGGGTGCCCAGCGCGCGGCTGCCAGCACCGGTGTTGCACTCTCGCGAAGCGCCCTTGCCACTGCCTTCGCTCAATTTGACCTGGTGGACAGTGCTGTGCAGTTGGAATCCACCCCTGCCCGCGCTGCCCTGTGGACAGCCGGTGACCCGGCCGGCTACACCCTGCCGGATGCCTATTACAACCAGGCAGAGCTGCTTTTAGCCGCTGAAACAGAAATGCAAAACGCGGAATCTGCCCTGGAGAAAGCCCAAAACTCGCTGCGCCTCAAGCTGGCTGAAGCGGGTTCCACCGATTTCAAGGCTGCCGAAATCGCCCTGGTGCGCGAACGCGCGGCTGCGCTGGTTGCCCAGGAAGCGCTCAACAAGGCGCGTCTCTCGCAAAACCAGGACCTGATCGACGCGGCTCAAAAGTTGTTGGATGATACCCGCGAGAACCTTGACATCGCACAATCCACTTATGAAGCCCTGGTGGATTCAGATGCGGCGGTTGAGATCATCGCCAATCGCGCGCAGGTTCTTTTATTGACCGAACGTGCACAATTAGCACGCGAGTCCTGGCTTAAATTGCAAATTGGGCAGGAGTCCCCCAGGTGGAAGGCTGCCAACGCCAGCCTGGAACAGGCGCATGCTGCGGTGGAGCAGGCAAATGCCCAACTCGCGCTGATCGATACCCAGATCGCCAAACTCACGGTGTACGCGCCCGTTGACGGGCTTGTTGCGGACCTCATCGCTCAACCGGGTGAAGTAATCACCATCGGTGCCCCGGCGGTGATGCTCTCCAAACCGGATTCGCTCTCTATCATCATTTATGTGCCCGAGGAACACATCGGCTCGATCAAAATGGATCAACTGGCAACCCTGACTGTGGACTCCTTCCCCGAAGCACTCTTCAACGCCCGCGTCATCCACATCGCCACCGAGGCCGAATTCACCCCGCGCAACACCTCCACCTCCGAAGGGCGCAAGACCACCGTGTTCGCCGTCAAACTCAAGGTCGATGACACCTCCGGCCTGCTTAAAGCCGGCATGCCCGCAGATGTCGTCTTCCTGCCTTGATTGATACCTGACTCACTAAAAGGAACCAGATGCCCCTCATCCAGGCGCAATCCCTCACCAAAACTTACGCCTCAACCCGGGCGGTTGATGGCGTCAGTTTTGCCGTGAACGCCGGGGAGATCTATGGCCTGGTCGGCTCGGATGGCGCCGGCAAGACAACCACCCTGCGCCTTCTCATCGGCGCGTTGCGCGCTGACGCAGGAACTGCCACCGTGTGCGGCTTTGATGTGGCTGAAAACGCAGAGCAAGTACGCAGCCGGGTCGGGTATCTTTCGCAGCGCTTCTCCTTATACGAAGATCTTTCGGTGCTCGAGAACATCCGTTTTTTTGCCGAGGTACGCGGGTTATCCTCTACACAATGGAAGCCGCGCTGCCTGGAATTGCTGGAATTTGTCGGGCTCTCCGAATTTTCCTCCCGCCGTGCCGGAGCTCTTTCCGGCGGCATGAAGCAAAAACTTGGACTGGCTTCCGCCCTGGTAACCCGCCCGCAGGTGCTGCTGCTGGATGAACCCACCACCGGGGTGGATCCCGCCACCCGCCAGGATTTCTGGCAGTTGATCATCCGCGTCGTTCAGAACGAGGGCATGGCTGTGATGCTCACCACCCCGTACATGGATGAAGCCAGCCGCTGCCACCGCCTCGGATTCATGCGTAACGGCAGGATCATTGCCGAGGGGTCACCCGCAGCTTTATGCTCAAAACTATCCGGCCGCATCCTGGAAATTCAGACCAGCGAACCCCTCCAACTGCGTTCGCCCCTGCTCGCCATCCCCGGTGTGGAAGATGCCCGCCCCTTTGGAGACCGGCTGCATGTGCGCACCACAGCCGGAAGCGCGGATAAAGTACTCCAGGCGGTGGCACAATTGCCGCTCGCTAAACCGCTCACCCATCCAGTCCGATTGATTCCCCCCACCCTGGAAGATGTTTTCCTTTCCTATATCACAGAAAGCGAGTTGTAACAGTGATGGCTGAACCGATCATCCTGGTGGAACACCTCTCACGCACCTTTGGCACCTTCGTGGCGGTGGATGACGTCAGTTTTGCGGTGCAGCCGGGTGAGATCGTTGGCTACCTTGGACCAAATGGCTGCGGTAAAACAACCACCATCCGCATGCTGCTCGGGTTACTTCAGCCCTCCAGCGGCACTGCGCATGTTTTGGGCTTTGATGCCTTCTCCCAGACAGAGGAGGTGCGCTCGCGCTGCGGTTACATGTCACAAAAGTTTGCCCTGTATGATGACCTCACCGTGCAGCAGAACCTGGCTTTTTATGCCGGCGTTTACGGGGTCAGGGAGAAAGGCGCGGTCGAGAAAACGCTCACCCTGGTGGGGTTAAGTGAACATCCGTCCACGCTCACCCGCTCCCTCTCCGCGGGCTGGCGTCAACGCCTGGCGTTGGGGATAGCCCTGGTACATGCACCCAAATTGCTTTTTTTGGACGAGCCTACCTCCGGGGTGGATCCAGTGGCACGGCGTGAATTCTGGGAGCTCATCTACCAGCTGGCAGCCGGTGGTGTAACTGTTTTTACTACCACCCACTACATGGATGAAGCCGAGTACTGCCACCGTGTGGGGCTGATGCGCTCCGGCAAGTTGCTGGCATTTGACACACCCACACATCTAAAGAGCTCTACCATGCGTGCTGACGCATGGAATATTACCTCCGCTTCAACCAGCGCTGTTTTCGCCGTGCTGGAAAAACTGCCTGACCGCATCCAGGTGAGCCTGCTGGGTGACCGCGTGCACCTCATCGCCTGGCGGGGTAAACTCGATGAAGCGCAAATTTTCTCCGTGCTAGCCGATCAAGGTATTCAGGACGTATTCGTTGAAGTCGGTGAGATCACGCTCGAAGA
>CAZSGL010000194.1:0-3622 GCA_964606265.1 uncultured Anaerolinea sp.
CTTCTTCATCACCGCGCCGGTGAACCAGCCGATGAGCGTCACCTTGCCGGCTTTGTAACTTGCCACCGCATCTGCGTTCTCCGCCAGTACCTCAAGGCAAACTTTACGGATGGACTCGTCATCACCCACTTTACCCAGTCCCTCCTCAGCCACGATCACCTGTGGGGTTTTACCCGTCTGCTGCACCTTCGCCAGAAGTCCGCGCCCGGTGGTCATATTCACCGTGCCATCGTCCACCAGCTTGAGGATCTCTGCCAGCGCCTTTGGAGTGAGAGCCATCGTCTCAGGGTCCAGACCCTGTTCATTGATCATTCTTAAAACTTCGTTCATCAGCCAGTTGGAGACTTTCTTGGCGTCGCCACCGTATGCTTTCACCGCGGTCTCGTAATAGTCCGATAACTTGCGCTCGCTCGTGAGGATCTCTGCGTCGTACTCCGGCAATCCATATTGGATGATAAAGCGCTCCCGCCGAGCCAGAGGCAGTTCCGGGAAACCCGCCAGGATTTGTGCCTTCCATTCCGGGGTTAAACGTATCGGAAGCAGGTCCGGTTCTCGAAAATAACGGTAATCAGCCTCGGTTTCCTTTGAACGCATCTTCTTAAGCGTATTAGTATCCTCGTCCCATTCCAGCGTCCAGGATTCAATGCACTTGCCTGCCTCCACCTCGCGGATCTGGCGTTCCACTTCTTTTTCAATGGCGTCTTTCACCGCTTCGATCGAGTTGACATTCTTGATCTCGGTCTTGGGGTTCAGGATGGTCTCGCCTTTGATACGGATGGATACGTTGGCGTCGGCGCGTAAGTGTCCGCGTTCCATGTTGGCTTCCGAGATGCCGATCCAACGCAGCAGTTGGCGCAGACGGATGAGGTATTGCCCGGCTTCCTCGGCGCTTCGTAATTCCGGAGCGGTCACCATTTCGATCAACGGTACACCGCAACGGTTGAAGTCGATCAGACGCTGCCCGCCTTCGGTCTTGGTCTTGCCAGCATCCTCTTCGATATGCAGCTTCCAGATGCCCACACGCCGCACATACGCCTGATGGTCTTTCGTCACCGTCGCGGGGATGGGTACATCCATGAAGCCCCCCACGCCAATTGATTGGTCGAACTGAGTGATCTGGTATCCCTTGGGCAGGTCGGGGTAGAAATAATTCTTTCGGTCAAAATAGGATATGTCGCGAATCTCGGAATGCATAGCCTTTGCCAGCAGCACACCCTTTTCCGCCACAGCCTTGTTGAGGATGGGCAGCACGCCAGGCAGCCCGCTGCACACCGGACAAATATTGGTATTAGGTGCATCTTCCCACGAGTCCGCCTTGCAGGAACAGAAAACCTTGGTCTCGGTGTTCAATTGAATATGCGTTTCAAGTCCTATGATTGCTTCGTAATCGGTCATTCTTTTCTCCGTAATACCTCCGGCAGTACCTTTCGCCAGGGTTCATTTTCAGTCGCCATTTCAAAGGCACGCCCGATGCGCAGGAGTTTATCTTCGGTGTAATCCGCTCCCAATAGTTGGATACCAATGGGGAGCAGTTCATCATCCAGCCCGCCTGGAATGGAGATGCCAGGAATGCCAGCGTGGTTGCCCGGGACGGTCAATTGATCTGCATACTGCATCAACACCGAATCGCCATAAACAGCGTCCATGTGGAACGCCGGCGTTGGATTGGTGGGGGTGAGCAGCGCGTCAAGGCGGTACTTACCGTTGGGGTCGAATATTTCATCGAAATCTCGACGGATAAGCGTGCGCACGCGCAGGGCATGCTGGTAATACTGCTCGCTGTACTGGGCGGCGCTCATATACATCCCCATCAGGATGCGCAATTTCACCTGGGGTCCAAAACCAGCGTTACGCGTTTGCTTGTACATCCTGCGCAGGTCTGCATCCTCACTTGCCACTCGCAGCCCGTATTTCACCCCGTCAAAACGGTGCAGGTTGGAGGCGGCTTCAACACGGCTGACGATGAAATACACCGGGATGCCGTAGCGTGTATTCGGCATGGGCACGTCTTCGATGATCTCGGCGCCCATCGCCGCTAGTTTCTCTGCGGCAGAGCGCACGGCTCTTTCAATATCCATCGGCAGCGCCTGGAACTTGATTGCGCCGGTATCACCGTCCGGGTAGGTTAATTTAAAATAGTCCGGTGAAAGCCCAATGCGCATTCCCTTAACACCCTTTTCAAGTGCAACCATATAATCCGGCACCGGCACTGCCGCCGAAGTGGCATCGCGCTCGTCCGCGCCGGCTATGACCTGCATCATGACAGCGGCATCTGAGACATTGTGTGCCAACGGTCCAGGGCAATCCAGTGAAGAGGCAAAGGCGATCAAGCCGTAGCGAGAGACCCTGCCATATGTGGGCTTGAGCCCTACCACTCCGCAGAATCCGGCTGGCTGGCGGATCGATCCGGCTGTGTCTGTGCCGATCGAAAGTGGAGCTTCACCCGCAGCCACACTGGCTGCGCTGCCGCCAGAGGAACCTCCCGGAACGCGGTCGGTTTTCCAGGGGTTGCGCGGCGTTGGCAGGAAAGCCGAAGATTCGCTGGAGGACCCAAAGGTGAATTCATCCAGGTTTACCTTGCCAATCATTACTGCGCCCGCAGCTTCCATACGCGCCACCGGGGTGGCAGTGTACGGTGCGGTGAAATTATGCAGGATGCGTGAAGCTGCGGTGGTGATCGTCCCTTCAACGCAGAATATATCCTTCACTGTGAAGGGCACGCCTGCCAATGCGCCGAGGTCGTCACCATTTTTGATCGCCCGGTCAACTTCATTTGCCTTTGCCAGGGCGCGCTCGTCGGAGATGGAAATAAATGCGTGCACCTTTGCCCGGTCATCATCGGTCAATTCTGTGTAATCCAATGAACCTGGCCGTCCATCCACCTCGCCAATCCTCCGTAACGAGGACTCGAGTATCTCGACTGCTGAAGCTTTTTTCTGCCGCAGCAGCCTGGTCACTTCAAGTGCAGAAAGGTCACAGAGTTCCATAGGGCTCATTTCAACGTAGTATGGGGAATGTCAAGCACAACGATATAGCCGTTCGCTACCTGGGGTACCTGTGCGAGGATGGCTGCGGTATCCAACAGTGGTTTCCCGGTATCCTCCCGCAAGGGTGAACGGGCTTCAGGGATATAAGGAACGCCATGCAGGTTGGCTTCCGTATCTGCATCCACCGGGATCGAGGCAAGTTCGCGGATGGCTCGCAACTGGTTATTTAATTGCTGGTGCAAATAAGCTGCCTGCTCTGGGTTCAATTCCAGAGCAGCCAGGTCAACCAGGTGATTAAACACTTCAATACTAATTTGATCGCTCATTTTCACATCCGGGTTCAATTATGCGGTTGGGATAAAACTGGATTGTAACACCACTCAAACTACGGTGTAACAGGTACCGGAGTCCAGGTGGGAACGGGTGTTGAGGTTGGCCGGGATGTTGGCGCCACGTAAGGTATAGGCGTCCAGGTGGGCGGAAGCGACCTTAATGTTGCTGTGGGTGAAGGAATAAAAATAGTGGGTATCTTTGTCGGCCAGGGATAGGGATTTATAGAGGAATCGGGATTATTAAATATCGATAGCACAACGATTGCCACAACCACGGTGGCAACCAGCGTCACGATTGTCAAA
>CAZSGL010000195.1:0-3574 GCA_964606265.1 uncultured Anaerolinea sp.
TTTATGCTTCGAGGTCTGATGGACCGGCAGAAGCACGCATCTTCAGGATAAAGGATGCCGTCCCACTGGCAGCCCTGCCTGCCACTCGCACTGAATTGGTGCTTGATATGATACATGAAGCTTACCCGGAATTCATCGATGGCGGAAACGTGCTGCAAACCGGATTGAACAATATGGGTGCGATTTTCCATCCAGCATTAACGATCTTAAACACAGGTTGGATCGAGGCTACACATGGGGATTACCAGTTCTACATCGACGGCGTGACTCCCTCAGTGGCGCGCATGCTGGAGGTGCTTGACCGGGAACGCGTGACGGTTGCCTCAAGCCTGGGGATTCGAGCGCGAACCGCGCTGGAATGGCTGAAGCTTGCGTATGATGCCACGGGGGAGGATTTGAATGAAGCCATCCACAATCAACCCGGTTATTATGGCATCAAGGCTCCTCCGACCTTAAACCATCGTTACCTATTTGAGGATGTGCCTATGAGCCTGGTGCCGATCGCCTCACTGGGTCAACGGTACGGCGTATCCGTTCGGGGGATGGATTCGATGATCAGGATTGCCTCTTTCATTCACCGCACCGATTACTGGCGAAAAGGAAGAACCATTGATAAATTGGGCATCGACAATTTGAGCGTAGGCGAACTGACCGCTTATGTAAATGAGGGAATATTGGAAAGCGGAAAGGTATAGGAATTTTAAGAACAATTCCAATTAAATACTAATTTAATTGACACCAGATTCCCAGAGGATCCGAATTTTGAATGATGAAGATCGAGGTGAAAAATGAAAAAGGTTATTGAAGTAACAAAATGGGAATTCCATCCGTTGACCCCCGAACGCTGGGCCGATTTTGAAGTATTGTTCGGTCCAAACGGCGCTTGCGCCGGCTGTTGGTGCGCCTGGTTCCTGATGACCAACAAGGAATTCACCCAATCTCGCAAGGAAGGGCACAAAGAAGCCATGCGAACGCTCGTTCAGTCGGGAATGGAACCCGGTTTGATCGCTTACGCGGATGGTGTCCCGGCAGGGTGGGTGGCGTTGGCGCCACGCGAGAGCTATAAGCGTCTCGCTACATCAAAACACCTGGGTGCGGTGGACGACCAGCCGGTTTGGGTGGTCTCCTGCTTCTTCATTAACCGAAACTACCGCCGGCAGGGATTAATGGAAAAACTGCTTGAGGCGGCGATCGATTACGCCAGGAGCAAAAAGGTAAAAATATTGGAGGCTTTCCCGCTGGATGTGGAAGGAAAGATCAATTCGGTCAGCCTTTTCACCGGTAAATCTTCTGTATTCCGCAAGGCAGGTTTTGAGCAGGTGGCATTGCGCGAAACCAGACCAATCCTGCGGAAAACACTGTAATATATTCTAGAAACAATTAAAAGCCGAATTATTGGAAGAAAAAACTCCCCGCGGGACTCCGCAGGGAGAAATGTTATAATCGAGGTGCCGAAGGTGGGAATTGAACCCACATTCCCGAGGGAACACGATTTTGAGTCGTGCGCGTCTGCCAATTCCGCCACTCCGGCAATTGCAGTCAGAGTATATCTGACAATTTATTAAGGGTCAAGGGAAAATTCTATGCGTTTAGGTATTATTGGATTACCGCAAAGCGGAAAGACCACCCTGTTCAACGCACTCACACGCGCCACTCAACCGGTGGGTGTTACCGGGAAGATCGAGATCCATACCGCGGTGGTGGATGTACCCGACCCACGCGTGGATAAACTTTCTGACATGTTCAACCCCAAGAAGACCATCTACACCAAGGTGACTTATGTGGACATTGCTGGACTGGACGGAAGCTCCGGGCGCGGGGGTATCTCCGGCGCGCTGCTCAACCAGCTCACCCAGTTGGATGGTTTCATCCACGTGGTACGCGTGTTTGAGGACGAGAATGTTCCGCATGTGAGCGAGACGCTCGATGCGGCGCGAGATATTGCCACCATGGATGGCGAGTTTGTCCTGAATGACCTGATCGCGGCGGAACGCAAACTGGAACGCCTGACCGAAGAAAAGAAGAAAGGTGTCGGCAGAGATAGAGACCTGGTGGAACGCGAACTTGTGTTGTTCACCCGCCTGCACGCGGCTTTGTCGGAAGAGACACCTTTACGGGATATCAAGATTGATGACTACGAAGACAAACTCTTATCCGGGTTCGGGTTTCTCAGCCGCAAACCGCTCCTGATCGTGTTAAATCATTCCGAAGGACAAACTCCACCTGTAATTGAATATTCACACCAACACAGCAAGGTGGTTGCGCTGCAAGGCAAGCTTGAAATGGAAATTGCCCAATTGGCACCAGAGGAAGCCGAATTATTCCTGGCGGAATACGGCATAGAGGAACCCAGCCTGAACCGCATGATCCGCTTTTCTTACGACCTGTTGGGTCTGCAGTCCTTCTTCACCGTTGGTCCGGACGAATGCCGGGCGTGGACGGTACGACGCGGGGCAACCGCACCTGAAGCCGCCGGTGAGATCCACACGGATCTGCAAAAGGGTTTCATCCGCGCTGAGGTGATCTCATACGAGGAGCTAGTGGCACTTGGCGGGTTGGTTGAAGCCAAAGCCAAGGGAAAACTCAGGTTGGAAGGCAAGGAATATATCGTACAAGACGGCGATGTGCTCAATATCCGCTTTAATCTCTAATAAACAAGTCAACCCGGGATCATTTTGATTCCGGGTTTTTTAATCACCGGGAGGAAACGCACATGGTATCTCTTTTCGACCCAATGACGATCAAATCCATTACAATGCGCAACCGCATCGGGGCATCCCCGATGTGCCAGTACAGCTACACGGATGGATTTTCCAACGACTGGCAGTTGGTACACCTGGGAGCACTGGCAACCGGCGGCGCGGGATTGATCATTGCTGAAGCCACTGCCGTGGAAGCCCGGGGACGCATTTCTGCTCAGGATGTGGGTATCTGGTCAGATGAGCACATGGCTCCGCTGCGGCAGGTGACCCGGTTCATCAAAGCACAGGGAGCCGTGGCGGGCATCCAGATCGCACACGCGGGGCGTAAAGCCTGCACGGTCAGACCGTGGGATGGCGGCAAACCCGTGCCGGACTCAGACCCAAATAGGTGGAAGCCTGTGGGTGCGAGCCCGCTGGCGTTTTCTGAAGAACACCAGACACCGCTTGAATTGAGCATCGAGGAGATCAAGGGAATTCAGACCCTGTTTGTTCAGGCAGCAGTGAGAGCCCTGGACTCCGGGTTTGAGTGGCTTGAAATTCACGCGGCACACGGATACTTACTGCACAGTTTCTACTCTCCCATCTCCAACCAGCGCACGGACGACTACGGTGGAAGTTTTGATAACCGGATTCGTTTCCTAATGGAAACTGTTCAGGCTGTGCAAGTAGCCTGGCCAGGATCACTGCCATTGACCGTGCGCATCTCCGGTACAGATTGGGTCGAGGGGGGATGGCAGATAGAGGATTCAGTGGAATTGGCAAAGATGTTAAAAACCGCGGGGGTTGACCTGGTTGATTGTTCCTCCGGCGGTAATGTGGGGAATGCAAAACCCCCACTGGGTCCGGGTTACCAGGTGCCCATCTCAGAGGCT
>CAZSGL010000196.1:0-3569 GCA_964606265.1 uncultured Anaerolinea sp.
AACGGCCCCACATGGATTCAGCTTCCATGGCTTTTTGCAGGTAGCAGCCGATGTAATAGCGGCCACTCTTGGCGGTTGCCAGGTCACCAGCGAGGTTCTCGGCATGCACGATTGTCTTGGGAAAGAGATTCAAATGCATATCCTGGTAGAAATCTTTGAGGGGGTAGAGCTGATCCCAATCCTTGCCGAAATCTTTGATCAGTTTGGCATTGGCTTCTGCAAAGGTTTTAGGATGCCAGATGCGCATGATGGTATTCATCGGGTGATCTGCTGAAACCGCATCCACACCGATCCACTTAATCTTCATTTTTACTGCCCAGGCGGAAAAGTCAGGTGAAGGACCCGGGTGTTTTACCATGTAGCGGAATTCATCTGAATCCTTGCTGAACCAGCCGTATTTGTTCCAACCGGTCTTGATGATGAGAATATCTCCCTCATGCACATCCACTTTTTCCATGATCATTTGCGGAGTGTAAACGCTGGAATCGCTAACCAGGTCGGAGATATCAGCGATTACGCCAGGACCTACCCAATCCTTTAGAGGAACCTGACCGATGGTGCGGCCATTGGGATAGAAGTGCTTCTCGCCATCCATGTGTGTGGCAAGGTGAATACTGGCGTTACATATAGAGCCATTGCGGCCCATACCGAAATACTGCCCACCTACACGTTTGGTATAGGTAACACTAAGGGGAATATAGTTCAACCACTGAGGGGTCTGCACGCTAAAGGGCACTGTCATATCGATCATTTCGGACTTTTCCATGGTGTCGAGGAAATCTTCCTCGGTCATTCCGGTTGGGGCGGTCCAAGCAAAGACCCGGCTCCATGCAGTCTCGACTTCCATGAATGGAATTGGCATGATACTAATCCAGGCGCGCTTGTTTTTTAGCTTGTCAATATCACCCACTATGGCTTCCGCCAGAACAAGGTGTTTCTTGGGCATATCGATGTGAGTTGTTTTATAGTACTCACCCTGCGGGTAAGTCTCATCCCAGGTCTTGCCAGTTTCTTTCAGAAGCTTGGCTTCGGCAAGTTTGAAGTGGTCTTCATGCCAGCGGCGGATAGGAGTGTTCATGGGGTGCTCAGCAGAACCGCAATCAACACCGATGACTTTCAATTTCATTTCCATTGCCCATTTGTAGAAACTGAGGGATGGACCCGGGTGGCGCACAAGGAAGCCAAATTCCATGGATTCCACTCCACCCTGGGCTTTTTTGTTGTTTACCTGAGGCTGATCCCAGGAATACTTGTGGTATCCGGTATTAATAATGAGAATATCGCCCTTTTTGACCTCGACCTTGGACATGATCATTTCAGGGGTGTATATGCTGTAATCGGAAACAAGGTCAGAGATGTCCGCGATGACGCCGGGACCGCACAAGTCAGTGAGGGGTATATCAGCGATTACACGCCCGCCGGAGTGGAAAGCCCGTTCACCTACCAGGTGCGTGCCGACTGTGTTGCTCCAGTTCAGGATCTGCCCGTTTGCACCCTGTCCGCCGCCATACGCCCCGGTGACACGCTTGAAGAAATGCACCTCAAGGGATTTCTCGTGGGGGTGGGGAGGGGTGAAGATGCTGCATGCCTGGGTCAGGTCATACAGTTTGGCGCTGTTCAACATGGTAATAAAATCTTCTCGGTTCATTTTTCCTCCGGTTTGAAGTGATTTTTAGTTGAAGCCGTATTTTTCGGCATAAGAGATCAAAGCATCTTCGAAGCATTTCATCGGAGCAGAGACCACGCCAGCTCCAACCTGACCGACGCCCGGATCCTTGTGGGCTACGCCAGTGTTAACTCGCGGAGTAATCTGTTTTTCCACAACCTTGCGGATATCTACACCAGTGGGAGTACCACGAAAATCGAGGAAGGGGATGGTGAACTGCTTATGTTCAGCAAAAGTAATCTCGTACATGTCCAAGGTAGTGTTAATGGCATCACGCGGGACACCACCAATGAAAGTAACGAGTGCCGGTGCTGTTGCCATGGCAAAACCACCAATACCGGCAGTTTCAGTGATGACGCTGTCGCCAATATCGGGGCAGGCGTCCTTCTCGCTGAAACCGGGGAAGTACAGGGCTTTTACTATTGGGGCTGGTGCAGTGAACCACTTATCACCGAGACCGCTTACTTTTATTCCCCAATCTGTACCATTACGCGCCATGATTGTAACGATAGTGCTGCCTTCCACATTGTGCCCTGCTGCAGTCATGGTCTTGCAGCCCGCCATTACCGGGTTAAGAATGCTCAATGCATTTTCACCGAGGAATTTAATCACCTCAAACGCAGTCTGTGTGTCTTTGGCAGTTTTGGCTATGTAGGGAGCCAGTTGGGTTGTCCAGAGAACGGACGCTGCATCCAGGCGGTTGTGACCATCATCACCCATGTGCAGAGCTTTTGAGAGGATGGCGCGGACATCAATGCCACCCATGGCCTCCAGTGCGACTTTGATTGTTGGACCGAGGGTAGATTCCATCCAGCGCAGTTTGGTTATTACTTCTTCGCTGTAGGCACCCATGCGGAGGACTTTACCGCGGCCTTCGTTAAGGTTGGAGAAACACTTAATGCCGTGGGTCTGGTTTTCAACAATATAGACCAATTGAGAGGGCGAGATAACCCCCGCCATTGGTCCGGTGCACATATGTTCGTGGCACGGGGAAAACTCGATTTTTCCAGTGCTTAATAATATTTCGGCTTCTTCAGCATTTTTGGCTTTACCTTCGAAAATACAGGCACCGATCATGGCACCTTTCACGGGTCCAGCCATTCGTTCCCATGCAATGGGGGGACCAGCATGCAGGAGCATGTTTTCTTTCATCCCGGGGACTACTTCAATCGCCTTAGCCATGGTTGTGGCAACCGGGCGAGCTTCCATGAACTTTTCACATACTAATGCATTTGCTTTTTCAATTGTAGCTTTATCCATGTCTGATCCTCCAATTAATTCGAATGACGGATGGTTGATTAACTCTTCATTTTTTCCAAAATATTCATCAGTCGTTCATTACCACCGGCAGGAGGTTTCCACTCCACTTGAATGTGGGGGGCTTCCTGGTCCTTTAAATTCTCTGAGAAAGATTCCAAGCCAACATTGATCGCCTGCATTTCACGTTTGATGGATGCCAGGTCAACAGGTTTACCAATTTGTTTTGCCGCAACCTGCCCGCGTTCATTTAGGGCGCGCAGGATTCTGCCAACACGCCGGACGACAACTTCATTACTTGTATCCACCCAGGCGCCGGCTTTCTTGAGTTGAGCGATCTGTGAATTCAGGTCTTGCGGGTCTTCATCGGTACCGGTAGCCACACAAACGATCTCCAGGTGACGACCGTCTTTCTTTGCATCAGAGAGACATTTGGCGATCGCCGGTGCGATCTCACTGGCAGGGTCGGGGTGTGAACCATACCCTATGACCACATCCAGCATGATAACTGCTACTTCGGGATCTTTCGCCTCTTCGTAGAGACGGCGGATACGCAATTCGTTGTCCATCATTGGGTGCAAGCGCCCGACGGTGAATTCGTCTTCACCAAGGTCAACGATGCAGTTCTCAATGCTCTCCAGGGCAT
>CAZSGL010000197.1:0-3396 GCA_964606265.1 uncultured Anaerolinea sp.
TTATGTTTTACTCCTAACCTTCTAATAGACGATCAATCTCTTTACGGATGGAAACCAGTTCACTCAGCTGCAGATAGACAATTGCATAACGGATATAGGCGATGTGGTCGAGTTGCTTGAGCCCCTCAATAACCATATCCCCCACGATCCTGGAGGATACTTCTTCGCGACCCATTTTTTGCAGGCTGGTCTCGACCTCACCAACGAGGTGACTGATCTCGGCAGCCGACACCGGGCGCTTGGAACAGGATAGGCGGATGCCCTGCAGAAGCTTCTCGCGGTCGAACTCCTCACGCGCACCGGATTTCTTAACAATAAGGGGAGTGGCGAGGATGGGGCGCTCATAAGTAGAAAAACGTTGTCCACACTTTTCACATTCACGGCGGCGGCGAATACCCCCGCGGTTATCGTGGGTGGTATCCAGCACCCTGGAATTATCATCCTGACAGTATGGACAGCGCATGACCCTCCTACGATAGTGTATAAAACCCCGTCTACGGCTGACACAAACACTCTGGAAAAACAATCCCCCATATATGGGGGGAGTACCTCCAGGCAACCGTAGATATGCTACTACATCATAGCATAAACAGACCCACAGTTCAATTATTCGGGTTAAATCTTAACCTTAAAATGTGGTCAGTGTTACCAGCGGATTACCAAAATTACCCGGATGGAAATACAAGGAAAACCGGGTTAATTGATGCAAAATTTACCTTAAATTGATAGAATTATCGGATTTCGGGTGAAAAGATGTTTAATTGCCAGATGATGAAAATGGATGAGAATTCTTAAGAAATTTTTGTACATTTCACAAGGCAGTGAATGGCGGGTGGGGAATTTAAATTGAAATTGGAGCGATGATCTATGAATTACGGTGAGGAAAACTCACAAGAAGTGTAGGAATTTGTTCCCGGGCCACCGATGCACACATCGTTCCCTTCATCACCGTTAATATCATCGTTGGCTCCACCGCCAAGGATACAGTCATCGCCTTTTTTCCCCTGGACCTTGTCAACACCGGCCGTACCAAAGATGAGGTCATTGGAATTGCTACCGTTACATGTGCCCTGGTTGGGGCAGTAAACGATGTTAGTGAAGGTAATCGCACTGCATTCACCCGGCATCAGATCCCTCATAATTATGGCTTGTGTGGACAATCCAATACGGGTGAGGGGAACGATGTTGGATTCAGATAGGGCGGTGTAACTAACAACCAGAATTGCTCCGAGCAAAAAAAGGAGAGTAATGACCAAGAAGAACTTTGGGTTTACATATCTACGCAACATAACGATTTTTAGCTTAGCCCTTTATCGATAATATTCTTCAGAACCGGGGTGATCTCAACGGCACTGGCAGGTTTGGCAAACAAGTAACCCTGGGCATGAGTGAAATTAAGGTCACGTGTAGTATTGATCTCAGAACGGGTTTCAACACCATTGGCAACCACCTTAATCCCGCGCAAAAGGAATGAATTTATCATAACGCGCAAAGAAGTGGTGATCTGTGTTTGATCCAGATGGGTCAATACTGACCGGTCAATTTTAATAAAGTCCAGCTTTATTTCGTCAAACATCTCCGGATTAAGCGGAGCCCGGTGATTTTCCAAAGCCAGCAAGAAATTGGCTTTGTGTAATTGGTGGAGGGTGTGCAGGACGCGGTGGTCTTCATCCATTAAGCATTCCTGTGAGAATTCGATCTGGAATTGTGATGGGGATAACCCTGCTTTGCGAATTGTACGAACGACCTGCTGAACCGGGAGTTGCTGTAACTCGATTTTGGAAAGGTTTACTGCTACTTTTGTGAAGATATTGTTGTTCTTCCACCAGGACAATTGTTCAGTGGCAGCGGAGAATACAAATTCGCCCAACTTGATGATGTCCCCGGAGTCTTCTGCATCGTGGATGAACTCAGCGGCTGAGAGATTTCCTCTTTGTGGGTGATTCCAACGCACAAAAGCTTCTACTGCTTCAAGTTTTTGGTCCTGGATGGAAATGATGGGCTGATAGTGGATGGAGAACTCACCGTTAATGAGCCCTTTTTGAATGGCGGATATCGCCGGTCCTGGGAAGGGTGGGGGGGTGAGCAACTGAGTTTTATCTTCAATTGAGCAGAGGTAGGTCAGTCCAAAGGCTTCTACATAGTAGATGTGCTGGCCATTGTCGTCATGGTGGAGGATGACAGTGGTGAGTTTTTCTGCCAGCCTGGCAAGGTCATCGATATCTTTGACACGAACATAAGTGCCAGTGTCAAGCGAAGGGGATGTTTCTACATCCACCAGCGAGGAGCCGTACTTCATGCGCACGAGCATGTCCTTATCCTGTTTTGAGGCTGTGGATACCTTAGAGATCAAATAGAACAAACCCGCAGCAGAAAGGAACAGGAGAATAGATGATAAAACGCGAACTAAAGAAACGGGGAGCTTTGTGACCATCAAATTGATGGTATTTGTCTCAGTTGTGACCGAAGGCAGCACGTTTTCCACTACGGGAAGTAACGGATTTGTACCCAGGTCACTTTGTTTAAGGAAGGCGCGAGTCGCATCAAGCTGAAAGGTTAACGGAGTATTGAAAGTAGCGGTCAGTTCTTCACCATTGAGGGTACCAATTGTGGTGATACTCGGGTCAATGGAAACATTATAGGTTTGGGTGGTTGTTCCAGTCTGCGACACCATCTGAACAGCAGCAGCCTGTAATTGGCACAAATCCAACAAGACAGGGCTGGTGAAAGTGTTCCCAGAAAAACCTTGTTGAGCTTCAAGTGGAAAAGTGCGGGTCCAGCCACTCACGGGTTCGGATAATATGGCTTTTGCCTGATGAAAGCCATTGAGGTCCGTAAGACCAACACCCTCAACCTGGTATGAGATCATTAGGTTGACCTGGCAGGTAAGATTGGTAAAAACAGGATCGCCAGAAGCCAATGCCGGGGAATCGTAAACACCTGCAGGAGCGGGAGCGTTATATTCATACGTGACGGATTGTGTATAGGGAAACTCGCGAGTGACCTGGCGAGTGACCGGTTTTAACATGCTTACGAAGAAAAAAATCAAAGAAATGATTGCGAAAAAGCCTAGGATGAAGAAACTACCCTCAACATTAAAACTAATCTTATTCGGGTTTTTGGATGGAATTTGTTTTTGTGCAGGAGTTGACAATAATTCATCAGCTGCAGGTAAATATGGAGAAATTCCCCTTGAAACAGAATCGCGGGAAGGTGCTGCCTGCGTTTTCACTTTGCCTGGTTTCTTTTTAAAAAATATCATAGTCATAATAAATCCTCCTACGACACCTACACTGGCTGCGGCAAGAAAAGGTTTTCCAACCCATTCGGCCATTTTTCCGGCTCCCGGGATATGCAACCATTGTTTGCCAATGATCTCCGCCTGCGATGGTTGGA
>CAZSGL010000198.1:0-3386 GCA_964606265.1 uncultured Anaerolinea sp.
TAGGAGCAGCTTTCCTGGGTGCCTGGGCAGAAGGCGCGTTCCTTCTCTTTCTATTTGGGTTGGGGCATGCCGGCGAGCATTATGCTTTAGGCCGGGCGCGTAATGCTATCAGCGCGTTGGGAGAACTGATGCCCAAGACAGCTCGTGTCCGGCGCGGAGACCAAATTATGGAAGAACCAGTCGACCAACTTGTCATTGGTGATATGGTTGTTGTCCGCCCTGGCGACCGTATTCCAGTGGACGGCGTAATTTCTCTGGGCGAGAGTGCCGTTGATCAGAGCCCCATCACCGGAGAATCCGTCCCTGTACAGAAGAGCGTTGGTGATGAAGTTTTTACCGGAACAATTAACCAGGAAGCTGCGCTGGAAGTGAAAATCACTCGGCTTGCGAAAGATAATACTTTAAGCCGAGTCATGAAAATGGTATCAGAGGCGCAAGGTCAGCAAAGCCCAACACAGCAGTTCACTGATCGATTTACCGCCCGTTTTGTTCCAATTGTGTTAGTTTTGGTTGTGCTCGTTGCAGTTTTTCCACCTATTGTAGGTTGGATGCCATTCTCCGAAAGTTTTTATCGAGCTATGCTGCTTTTGGTCGCGGCTTCACCCTGTGCCTTGGCTATCGGTACACCAGCCACAGTGCTAGCCGGGATTGCACAGGCAGCACGCAACGGCGTTTTAATAAAAGGTGGAGTCCATCTTGAAAATCTAGGGCGACTGAACGCAATAGCCTTTGACAAAACTGGAACCCTCACAAAGGGCAAATTTCAGGTTACCGATGTCATTCCCTTCAATGGGTCAAAACCAGATGATGTCCTGCGTTTGGCAGGGGCTGTTGAACAGCAGTCCAGCCATCCGTTAGCATTAGCGATCGTGAATGCAGCAAAAGAACGAAATCTGACCCTTCCTTTAGCGAATGGTTTAGAGAATATTCCAGGCCGTGGTGTACGTAGTCAAGTGGAAGGTCAGCCGGTATGGATTGGCTCACTCAAACTATTTGAAGATAAAGATGGAAAAATTATTGATAAAACTATTCAGCAAACAGTGACTCAGCTGGAAAACACTGGCCGGACTACAATGACTGTCAGCCGAAATGGTATGTTTCTTGGGGTTTTGGGATTATCAGATGTTGCACGTCCTGGAGTTGCCGCGGTATTATCACGGCTGCGAAACCTGGGCGTGAAGCACCTAATTATGCTCACCGGAGATAATCAAAAAGTAGCACAACAAATTGCACAAGAAGTTGGAGTCACCAACATTGAAGCAGATTTGCTGCCAGAAGATAAGCTGGGAACTATCCAACGATTGCAAAAAGAGTATGGGGCAGTTGCCATGATCGGTGACGGGGTAAATGATGCGCCCGCGCTTGCAACAGCTACGGTTGGAATTGCTATGGGAGGAGCGGGGACAGCTGTTGCTCTTGAAACAGCGGATGTTGCCTTAATGGCTGACGATTTGGGTAAGCTGCCATTTGCTGTAGGCTTAAGCCGTGCCAGCCGGATGATTATTAAACAGAACCTGGCCATTTCATTGGGAGTCATTGCCCTATTGATAGTCACTTCGGTCTCCGGATTGGTACAACTCAGTTGGGCGGTGGTGGCGCATGAGGGAAGCACGATCCTGGTTGTGATAAACGCATTACGCTTGTTGAGATACCAGATTCGCAACTAAAAGATTAAATTAGTCGGATTTTTACAGGTGACCTATGTACGATAAGACCTTTCATAAGTTTTGCATCGAACCAAGGGAAGTGACATGACCAATCCAGTCAATCAATCAGTGTATCCAATATACGCCCCGATATATGATCGGTTATTTGGTACCGTGATGAAGAAAGCCCGCCAACGTTCCGTAGACCTCCTTAGTCTCCAGCCAGGGGATCATCTTCTTATTCCAGGTATTGGAACAGGGTTAGATCTCGCTTATATCTCCGCTGGCGTACAAGTGACCGGTACCGATATCAGCCCGGCGATGCTTTCAGAAGCAAAAAGGAAATCGTATGAAGGGCTGAAATTGATGGAAATGGATGCTCAAACGCTGCAATTTCCAGACAGTTCCTTTGATGCGGTTTTGTTGAACCTGATCCTCTCGGTTGTACCGGATGGGAAAAAATGCCTGCAGGAGGCCTGGCGAGTGTTGCGCCCAGGCGGACGAATCGCTATATTCGACAAATTTCTTCCCGATCACTCAAGGCTGACATTCTCCCGCGGCTTGCTGGGTGGGCTAATCCGTCAATTGGGAACCGATCCTAACCAAAGATTCGGAGAAATGGCGAAGATTATCCCTGAAGCGATTATAGTGATCGATGAATCCGCAATGCTTCATGGGCAATATCGAGTAATCCTGCTGAAGAAACCAAATATCAGCTCGTAAAGTACAAAAATGACAAAGAACAGTCCTGGGTATAATCTACCTTCTGAAGCAGAAAATTGCCAACTGCTTGATACCTCAAAGGCTTGAAAACCACCCAGGACTAGAGTACCCGGTGTAAATCAAGGTCTACTTGGATTTAGAGAGCGCCTCTATTATACTTTGGCTTAGAATATCATATTGACTGCCGCCTTCCACAAATATTCCGTTCACTAGCAGCGCAGGCGTCCCGCGAAGTCCAAGGTTTTGCGCCTCCAAGGTTTCTGATTTTACTTTTTCGGTGTATTTATCCGATGCCAGACATTGGTTGAATTGCTCAGTCTGCAAACCTAACTCGGCTGCAAATCCTTCCAGGTTTTCCTTATTGAATGCTCCAGCGTTCTCACCAGCTTGTGACGAATACAATTTTTCGTAATAATCCCAGAACTTTCCTTGTTCATTAGCGCATTCCGCCGCCTCAGCCGCCCACTGTGATTCTTCCCCAATGAACTGGAAACTCCGGAAAACGAAACGAACCTGCCCTGAATTTACGAATTCTTCTACAATTTGAGGTTTGACTGTCTCTGCGAACCGCCCGCATGCTGGGCACTGGTAGTCCCCATACTCAACGACAATAACCGGAGCGTCTGCACTTCCTAGGCTTTTATCTTGGCTGATTTCAATTGGTGCAATTGCTACTGGATCGATATTATTCCGGTTTTGTTGAATCACTATTGTGGCAATAGCCGCTACAAGGATTATGCTCAAGACACCAAGAATCCACCAGTTAACCCTCCTGGGTGATTTTTTCGAACGATTGGTTGTTTTTAAATAGATTCTAGACATCACAACTCCTATTTCAGTAAATTTTTAAAGAACCCAGATCAAAAGTGCTAACCCAATGAGCGCCATCACCCCACCCGTGATTCCGCGAACCTTATGAGATGATGATCTTTCCCATGCTTGAATCTTTGCCCCCATAACCGGATTCAAGGCAAGGATCAAGATGATAACCAGCGGCATAATAAACATCAGGTTATA
>CAZSGL010000199.1:0-3366 GCA_964606265.1 uncultured Anaerolinea sp.
TACTCATAAAACACTCACGGAGAGTGGATTTGGGAGGTAAAAATGGAAAACTTACACAAGCATCTGTTAAAAACCTCGATCGTCGCGGTATTTGTTGTGGCACTGGTCCTGGGAATCTTCAACACAAGCCAGGCTTCCGGTATTCCCCTCATATTTATTCAGTCAGTTGCAAAAGATGTGAGCGTCACCATCTCGGGGACCAACTTCCCCGCTGACCAGACCTTCACGGTGCGCATGGGAGTCTTCGGCACCCTGGGCATCGGTGGTACCGTTGTGGGTACCAAGGAAGCAGCTTCCGGCAGCGCTTTCACGGCAACCTACAACATTCCTGCGGCACTAGCCGGCGCTTCAAAGATCGCCATCAGGCTCGATAGTCCCCAGGGATACTATTCTTATAACTGGTTCATCAACGCCCCACCTCCGGCAGCCACTCCCGCAACTCCTGCAAGCACCCCCATCCCCGGTTACAGCGGAATCCCGACCTTCAGTATCAGCTCAGTAATAAAGAATACCTCTGTGACAATATTGACCAGTAATTTCCCTGCCGGGCAGGACTTTACGGTAAGGATGGGCGAGTTCGGCACAATGGGAATCGGCGGGACCGTGGTGGCAACCACAGACTCCGGCAGCGGGGGCTCCATGAGCGCTACTTATTCCATTCCTGCGGCACTGGCGGAGCGCTCACGCATCGCCATCCGCGTGGATTTTCCATCAGGGCATTACAGCTACAACTGGTTCTACAACGACCCAACCGGCACAACCGCACCAGCTCCAGCGCCAGCGGGTACTCCTGCTTCTCCGGCAGTTCCCGGATACACAGGTATTCCCACTTTCATGATCCTGTCAGTCGCCAAAGATGACAGCGTCACCATCCAGGCATACAACTTCCCGGAGGGGCAGCACTTTACGGTGCGCATGGGTGAATTCGGCACACTGGCAATCGGCGGCACAGTGGTGACCACCGCTGTGGATTCGGGCGCGGGCGGTAACTTTAGCGCCACTTATGACATCCCCGCCTCCCTGGCTGGTAAAACAAAAATTGCCATCCGCCTGGATTCTGCCAGCGGTTACTACTACGCCTACAACTGGTTCTACAATAACTGATTCCCGGTTGAAGCGGAATCTAAATCTTTATCACTACGTTATCCTCCTGGCCGGGCTCATTTTCCCGGCCGGGTGTGGTTTTGCCACGTCTCGAAACGTGGAGTTGCCTTCTCCTTCACCAACAGCCGCTCTCTCAGTTGATGAGTTTTACCCGGCATCACCGGAAGAAGTGGTGTACCTCTTCCTTGAAGCCTACCCCTCAAACCCCGCCGCTGGGATTAAGTACCTCTCCCCCCGCCTGACCGCCTCGTTGACAGAAAACACTGCGCTGGACCTTTTGCCTGTGAGCGACATCCCCAACGGCTACAATTTGCAGCAGGGCTCGACCAGTCTCGAGACACGCTCCAGCGTCATCCTGGTTGAACTCACCTATGAACCCGCTGTGTACTGGGTGGAGTTCAGCCTGGCGCTGGTTGATGGCAAGTGGAAGATAGACCGAATAAGCACAGGTTAGTTCGCCCTCGACATATTTGTTAAGTGTTCGAGCGACATATATGTATATAAAATTTGTAATTTGAGTAATTGATTTCAAGTAAATCTTTACAGTGTGCATCGCACCGGAATAATACCGGGGGGTTGCGTGTGTTAGTCTTGCAGGAGTAAAATGTATGAAAGGGGATTTAGGTGAGGGGGAATGATCAATCAGCCTGGAGTTACTGACTCGACACCTTCGCAGCGAAAAAACGAACGCTTTTTCCTCGTGATGTATAAATTCAGTATTGTGCACTTGTTGAGTCTGTTTCTCTTCACGCTTATTTTTGCGTTTATTGGTGACTGGCGCATGGTAGGGCTCACCGCTGTTTGCACTGCCTTCTGGTTCTTTGTTTATATTAATTATCAACGACATCACAACCGCATGTTATTCACTCTTGGCGGAGTGATCACCACGGCTTATGCCATTATTGCCACACTTAATTATGGCTGGTCAAGCGGTTTTTATTTTCTCGTTCTGGCTGTGCTTCCGCTTACTTTCCTTAATATTCCCCCGAGAAAGATTGCGGCAGTATTAATGGGTCTGATGTTGGGCGGCGGGGTTATCGCCATATACGTTGCCTCTTTGATCTACGCGCCTGTGATCCAGCTTACCCGGGATGTTACCACGGCGCTTTTCTTCGCCAACCTGGTCTGGTGTGTAATTTCACTGGCGGTGATCGGGTACTTTTTTGAAAAAGGTGCCGCAGCCACTGAAGCCTCACTTTTGCTTGCCAACAAACGCTTGAGCAACCTGGCGTCCACTGACCCGGTGACGAATTTGGCAAATCGCCGCACCATGTTAAGCCGCATCAACCAGGAGAGAATCCGCCTGGAGCGCACCGGGGAGGTGTTTTCCCTGATCATGATCGACATTGATAATTTTAAGGTAGTCAATGATGAATACGGGCATGACGCCGGGGATTTTGTGCTGGTAAGCCTGGCAGCCATCATCAATTTCATCATCCGCAAGCAGGACCACGTGGCGCGTTGGGGCGGGGATGAGTTCCTGGTCTTTTTGCCGGAGACGAGTATGAGCGGCGCACGTGTGGTGGCAGAAAAGATCCGCTCGCGTATTTTAACCACGCCATTTATTTACCGCGAATTAGATATCCCGGTTACGGTAACGCTGGGGGTGTCTGAGGGGGATGTGGATGCCGGCATCGGTAACTGCATCCGCAAAGCTGATATTGCCTTGTACGCCGGCAAACAAGCCGGCAAGAACCGTGTTACTTTGGGGTGATCGTAAAATTCCAGAAATCGTTGAGCGTTAGAGATCTTTGATCATGTACAACCCGCCCAGCCTGAATCCGCGGCTGGCGTAGTATAAGCGCGTGCCGATGGCAGCGATGACCGCCATTTGCTTGTAGCCGTGCTCGCGCGCAATTTCCTCGGATCTGCGCAGCAACCCGGTGCCCAACCCGATATGCTGGGCGGCGCCTTCTTTATCCGTTCCCAATGGCAGCGATTGACCATAGACATGCACTTCACGGATGAGCGCGGCACCCTCCAGGTCAGGCACATGCATTTTCGGGGCATCCGCCGCGGGCAGAGATAGGCGCAGGTAGCCGGCGATGCGCTCCTCGGGAGTGGTGTAGGTGAGGAAGTGTTCATCTGCCCGGGAGGGATGGTAGAGGAAATCTCCAAGGGTGAGGGCGGCGAAATCCACATCATGAGTCTTGACTTCGCGGCAGCGGATGCAGCGGCAAACCTGGCCGCGTTTTTTTAATTCCAGTTGCACGTCCTGGCGAAGGCTGGTGCGTTTGTTGCCTTCCACCACGTGGATGGAGG
>CAZSGL010000200.1:0-3343 GCA_964606265.1 uncultured Anaerolinea sp.
CCCTCCTCGTGATAAAGTAGGGTAGTCGCAGCGCCAAAACCCTCGAGAGCCGTCACATGTGACGGCTCTCGAGATTTATAACCTGCCTACCCAAAGAAAGTCATTTTTAAATAAAGATATAATTAAAAAACATTTGAATCAGGAGAAAACCATGCTTTCTGTAAAAGAACGCTTTATAAATTACGTGAAAATCGAATCCAAATCCGACCGCGATGTGGAAACCTGCCCAAGTTCACCGGGGCAGTTCGTTTTTGCGCGCATGCTGGCTGAGGAACTGAAGAAAATTGGTTTGCAGGATGTTACCCTGGATGACCACTGCTATTTGATGGCAACGCTTCCCTCAAATATCGACAAGAAAGCTCCTGTGCTGGGGCTGATCGCGCACATGGATACCAGCCCGGATATGAGCGGGGAGGACGTAAATCCGCAGGTCATCCCCAACTATGATGGCGGGGATATTGTTCTGAACAAGGCGTTGGGGATTATTCTGAGCGTGGAGACCTTCCCGGAAATCAAGAAATATGCCGGGCAGGAATTGATCACCACTGATGGCACAACCCTGCTGGGTGTGGATGACAAGGCCGGCGTGGCTGAGATTGTCACCGCCATGGAATACCTCATCGCTCATCCTGAGATTAAGCATGGCAAGATCCGCCTGGGCTTTACCCCGGATGAAGAGATCGGGCGCGGCGCAGACCTGTTCGATGTGGCAAAATTTGGTGCTGACTACGCCTACACAGTAGACGGCGGCGAATTGGGTGAGCTGGAATATGAAACATTTAACGCTGCCCTCGCCCAGGTGGCTTTCAAAGGGAAGAATGTTCACCCGGGTGTGGCAAAGAATAAAATGATCAACTCCATTTTGGTGGGCATGGAATTTAATGCCATGCTGCCGGTGAATGAGCGTCCGGAATTCACTGCCGGCATCGAAGGATTTTCTCATATCTACATCATTGAAGGAACTATCGAGAAGACAAATTTTGAATACATCATCCGCGACCACAACCGCACCATCTTTGAACAACGGAAAGCTTTTTTCCATACCGCAGCAGATCTTTTAAACAAACGCTACGGTGAAGGCACCGTGACAATAAAAATGAAAGACCAGTATTACAACATGCGCGAAAAGATCGAACCGGTGTTTCACATTGTTGAACTGGCAGGAGAGGCGATGAAATCCCTGGGGATTGAGCCCATCACGGTACCGGTACGCGGCGGTACGGATGGCTCGCGGTTATCCTTCATGGGGCTACCCTGCCCGAATATCTTCACCGGCGGCTTATACGGACATGGGAAATATGAATGTGTTCCCACGCGCTCAATGGAGAAATCAGTGGAAGTGATACTAAAAATTTGCCAGATGGTGGCAGAGAAATAAAAATAAAAACCCCGCTCACTCGAGCGGGGTTGTGTTTGGTATTGGTTGTAGAACCTTTTTCCTGTTCAGGAATTCGTTGAGGATGAGGGCTACGATGATGATCCCGCCACCAATCAGCAAGTTAGGCAGATTGGTTTGTTCCTTGAACACCAGCAGGGATACCGCCACCGCCAGGGGAATTTTGAGGTCGTTAAAAATCGCCAGGGCACCTGTATTGACTTTTCGCGCACCAATATTCCACAGGAAGAAACTGATCCCGGAAGCGATTGCGCCAAGATAAATGAGAGTCCAAACCTGTTTGACTGTGAGTGAAATTGAGGAGATAGGCACAAATACGAGGGTTGAGAGCAGGGTTAATACTACTGCCCCCAGGTAAAGGAAACCAAAGACCTCGATGTCCCTCGCACCGGGTTCCTGCGCCATAACGCGCCGGTATGCGATCTGCCCGAAGGCGAAACAAAGATTGGAAGCCTGCACCAGCAGGAATCCTGAGATCACTCCCGGAGAGAGAACTTCCTGCCCCTGGATGATCCAGGTTCCGCCAACAGCCGCAACCGCGGTTAACAGGTAGAGCGGGTTGAATTTTTTCTGCAGCGCATCTTCAATGAGGGTCACATAGATGGGGGTGAAGATGGTGAACAAAGCGACTTCATAAGCCTTGAGAGTCTTAAAAGCGGCGATATAGGTAATATACATGATGCCAAATTGCAGCGCACCGATCACTACCAATTTGAGATTGAACTTCCATTTGAATTTGGAAAACTTCAGGAACGGCAGAAAAATCAGCAGCGATACGAACATGCGGCAGAACGCCACGAAATTCGAATCCAGGCCTGTGAGATTTCCTTTGATCAGCGCGAACGAAAAAGCCCAAATAAACGATACCAGTAATAAAAAGACCATATAAACCTCTATAAAAAAAACTATTATTTTACCCGGTTGCCCTCGCTGCAGGCATCAATGAACACGTAAGACCCGCTGACGGTAGGGATCTGGCAGGTGACAGTATAGCCGTCAGCAAAACCGATGGTCACATCAAGTGCGCCAATTGTTCCAGCAGCAGACCTGATATACAACCCGTATTTCTGACCATATCGGCTTTGAACATCCTCCAGCACGTTAGCGGGAAATCTGACCTTGGTGGTGCCGGAAATGTCAGTTGTTTGCAGACGTTCGTTGAGCGACTTCAGCATGGTCACCGCTGACCCGTCGAAGCGTGAAAACAGGCCGGCAATCATTCCCAACAAGATCACTATCGAAAAAATCTTGACAAGGGAATTGTGTTTTTTGGGCTGGGATTCCTCTTTCTCGGCAGCCGCTGCTTTGTTAATTCCCTGGCGGAGTGCCAGTGCCAGGAGTACGATCACGCCAACCATGGGCAGTGAGGCGACCAATACCTGGGCATAAGATTGATTGGTTAAGTTTTGCGAGATGAACATGATCGTGTTGACCACCAGGAGCAGAACCGTAAGGGTGACGCCACCGCCGACAACGGCTTTTACTTCCTCAGTAGGCCAGCCCACAATGAATCCGGCAATCACCAACGCGAAGCTGACGATTACCCAGGTGGTGACGGTGTTAGCCCAGTTCACAGTGAGATGCAGTTCGGGGTAGGAGATGATATTGATCGTGGCTGCGACGATGGCATAAAACAGTGCGCCAACGACTCCAAAAATGATGCCGTATTTTATCCGTGGCCAGCGTTGCTGGAAAGTTTCCTCCTCCAGGTTTTTTCGAAAGGACTCCTTAATTTTGTTTAGCATGGCACCTCCTATTGTTGTTTCACCTGGTTATGTTTACCCGCAACCCCTAACAGGATTCCGAGCACCACTGAGAGGAGTGCGGCGTACAAGACCCTGTAGTGTGAGGGCAGGAGAAAGGTAATGGTGTGAGCCGGGATCCAGAAAAAAGGAATTGTCTTTTTGAACACGAATCCCCACATGCGCTGCCAATCAATGGTTTCCA
>CAZSGL010000201.1:0-3309 GCA_964606265.1 uncultured Anaerolinea sp.
CCGGATTCGGCAAAGCCACGTTATGGGCAAAGGAAAACCTGGATATCACCATCACTGGCAGCGGAGACGTGAATTACTACGGGTCGCCAAGGGTAACCCAGACCATGACTGGTTTCGGCAAAGTCAATTCGCTGGGTGAACACAAGTAAACAATTAAGCGGTCATCAAAACAACCCTGAGTGCATCAGGGTTTTTTTATTTTCACCGTTCAACAATTAAATTGGCATCTCGTAAACGCGGTAGCGGCGCAGGGCTTTCACACCCAGTTTCATCAGCGCGTTGTTCATGCGGTCATTGTCTTCCAGCACGTAGTTGATCTCCAGGCGGAGCTTATCGGTATAGATGGCTTCATAGGTGGCGCGGTAAAGCAGGGTGTCGATGGCTTTGCCCTGGTACTCGGGGATGACGCCGAGCGCCCACATGCGGTACTGGTTGAGACGCGGTAGCTGCGTGAGCATTTTCAGCCAGCCGAAGGGCAGCAGCGACCCATTCAATCCTTTGAGGATGACATTGACATCCGGCAGGGTCATGGCAAAACCAATCGGTTTGCCTTCGGCGGTTTCGGCGATGAGCACCGCCTGCGGCTTAATGATCTGACGCAGGTCATGCGCCAGCACGCGTGCTTCTTCTTCGGTGACCGGGTAAAACCCCCAGTTGTCTGAAATGGACTCATTGGCTAAATTGAGGATGGTGACCACATCGCTTTCAAGGCGGCGCATATCCACCGGTCGCACGCGTACGTTGTAGCGCTTTTCCACCTTTTCAGTGAGTTCAAGGATGCGGGTGGGGATCTGGTATCCCTCGCGCGCGTCGATGACATACACCAGCAGGTCCCTGGCTTTAGCGAGACCGAACTGGTTGAGGAAGTCGTTATAGTACGGCGGGTTGTAGGGCGCCAGGATGACAGGGGAGGGGGTAAAGCCTTCCACCACCAGCCCCCATTCCTGTGAGGCAAAACTCCAAGGACCGCGCATGCTGGTCATGCCTTTCTCGCGCAGCCAGTCGCGGGCGGCGTTAAGCAGCCTGGTGGAAACCGCGCCATCCTCGACGCATTCAAAGGATCCGAACAAGCCGATAGGCTGCTTCCAGTGGTCGAGGGCGAGATGGTCTACAAAAGCGGAGATCCTGCCGACACACTGCCCGGATTCCACGGCGAGGAAGAGCGCGTAGGCGCAGTGGTTGAGCATGGGGTTCTTTGCCGGCACGAACTGCGCTTGCTGCTCCGAGCGCAGGGGCGCCACCCATACCGGGTCATGGCGGTAGAGCTGGTAAGGCAGGTCAATGAAATCCTGCAGTTGCTGCGGGGTGGTCACCTGGACGATTTGCATAACGGCTCCACATTAAGGGATGACATTATTATGCATCGTTTTGCGGGAAGTGTAATAAGGACTTATGCTTTGGAAGCGGTAACCACCAGGTTGCCGCTGCTCGCAGGAACAAAGGCATCACCGGACAGGCTGCCGTAGGATTGGATACCGGAAAATCCGGCGGCGGTGAGGGCAGCGGCGAGTTCCTGTTGTTTCTGCGGGCGCAGGTGCGTGGCTGTCAGGCTGGCCTGCCAATCGCTGCCGGCTTTGCGGGTGAGGGTGACGATGTTGAAACGGATCGAATTATCAGTCTCGAAATCATAAAATCGCTGGAATACCCATTCGTGGTTACCCTCAACATGGGTCTCGGGTTCCATCCAGCGGCTGCGGGAGGCGAGAACGGCGTCAAAGTTGCGGTTCTGGATAATGAGCATGCCGCCCGGGGTGAGACAGTTGGCAAAATCCCGCAAGGCATCGGCGAGGCCTGCAGGAGTGAGCAGGTGCGGCAGGGAATTCCCCAGGCAGAGGATGGCGCCGAAAGACCCGGCTCCAAAGGTTTTGGCGAGGCTGCCAAAGCCAACCGGCTCGAAGCGCAGGTCAAGACCAGCGGCACTGGCATTGGCGCGGGCCACCGCGATCATCTCGCTGCTCAAGTCAGCCCCGGTCACGTCCAACCCCTTTTTGGCAAGGGCGATGACGTGCTGCCCTGTGCCGCAGGCGGCATCCAGCACGCGCAGAGGCGCACCCGGCTGCGGGGTAACACCCTCCAATTGTGTGAGGAGGAAGGGCAATTCAAACGCCAGGCGATTCTGCCAGTTTACGAAGCGGTCATAATCCTGCGAAAATTTATTGTACATAGAGGTTCCTTCCACTATCGTATAATTCCTGGTGAGGGAAAAAATCATTACGGGTCTCACACAAAAAAGAAAGCGTCTTCATGAAAGCCTTCATACTGCAAGTGTACCCTTATTTGACCTGGGTTGGCACGCTCCTGATCCTGGCGGGCAGCCTGGCGGCTGGTTTTGCATACCACGGCAGGGACGGCGGCCGTTACAAAATCCTCAACCATTTCATCTCCGAACTGGGTGAGGTGGGCATCTCGCGGCTGGCCTGGACTTTCAATACAGGGATGATCCTCGGCGGCATCCTCTTCCTCCCTTTGATGATCGGACTCGGGTTGCGGCTGGATTCAGTGTGGGGGTGGCTGGGGACGGTGTTTGGACTTGTGGCAGCCATTTGCGCCTCACTTGTGGGAGTATTCTCGATGGAACGACTTACCCCGCACCGCAGGGCAGCCATGACCTTTTTCCGCAGCGGCTTGCTGACCGTGCTTTTTTACACCATCGCCATCTTCACCCAGTCCGGTGAACAGAGGCTCATCCCGCTGGGGTTGAACATCGTCGGATTATTAGCCCTCGCCAGTTACAGCGCTTTCCTGTTCACTGTCCGCTCCAAAATGGATAAGGACGAGAATCCCAACTACATCCTCGACCCGCAGCAGCAGCCCGAACGACCGCGGGTGTGGCGCTCGGCGGTATTGGAATGGAGCATCTTCTTTACCACCATCGCCTGGTTTGTGATGGCCGGCGTTTTTTCGATGCTATGACCACTTCAATGGGAACAACAACCCGACGTTTTTCGCCTTATGGAAATGGGAAGCAAGATAAAAATGAGACCGCGACTATTTTTGATCGCAAGTGTGCTGCTTGCCCTGTTTATGGCTGCGGGATGCGCTAAAACCGTGGAAATCAACGAGGAAATAAACGGTGGTTCAGTGGTGCTCGAGCAGGGTCAAACACTCATGCTCAAATTAACCTCCAACCCCACCACCGGCTATGATTGGGAGATCGCGGATCTCGCTACCGCCATCCTCGAGCAGGTTGGCGACGTCGAATACAAATCCGACTCGGCGTTGACCGGATCTGGCGGGATGAACACTTACACGTTCAAGGCAGTCGGGAGCGGCAATATGCAACTGTCTCTGGTATACCACCGCAGTTGG
>CAZSGL010000202.1:0-3301 GCA_964606265.1 uncultured Anaerolinea sp.
CTGTTGTTTCGATATCGATGGCAACCATTTGGGGCATGGCGAGATTATAACATGCAGGGTTTGGCAAAGCCCGGTTTGGTGATGAAGAGATGAGCGTGATAATATTAAGCATCTTTCCATTGGAGCAGACAATGACCAACCTTGAAAATGACATCTTCAGACTTAATATCGAGCCGGCTGAAGGAAAATTTTCCATACAACCAAAAGACCCCAAGCTGCCCGGGTTCAGCGGCGCCAGGCTATGCCTGCGCTACCGCACTCAAGCGGGAATCCGGAAAACCAGTCTGACAGGCTGGAATGAAATAGAGGGCAGCCGCAAGGTGGTTAACCTGGAACCTCACGGAAGAACCGAGCAGATCAGCTACCTGATCCCGATGAATGCGGATGGAGTGGAAGTTACTGTTAATTTCGGGATCGTGCTGGAAACCCCACTGGTGATCTGGAAGGTGGAAGTGAACCACAAGGGGAAAGGCGCGGTGAATTTTGAGCGCATCGGGCTGCTGGAAGTGGACGAGGAAGCGGGAGGAAGTGTGAGTTACCCGAATGCCACATCCGCGGAAGAGCTTGGATTTTACTCCAATGGCTGGCAGAGCTGGTCACCAAGCGGGTGGTATGGCGGGAACGAGCGTATGAGCCTAAGCAGGCTGGGCGGGCTGCAGAACCCGATGATAAATAATCCCGGCACCCCGCTGCCGCGGAAAAAGGGCCAGTTCAGCAGCGACATGTTTGGTGTAATCGGCGACAGGAAAGCACGCAGCGGATTCGTGCTGGGTTTTCTGAGCCAGGTGGAGCAGTTCGGGACGATATTTACAGATTTCAATAAACCGCAGAGCCTTGAGATGTGGGCGAATTGTGATGATGTGCGGCTAGACGCGGGCAAGAGGATGACTACTGACTGGGCGGTTTTCAACCCAATCCTGCTGGATCACCGCGACCCGCTGGACAAATACCTTGAGGCGGCTGCCAGGCAGAATAATGTGCGTGTGCCGGCGGAATCCCCGGTGGGATGGTGCTCATGGTATCACTTTTATACTGACCTTTCGGAGCAGGATGTGCGCAACAACCTGCAGACAATTTTGGAGCAGCAGGAGACCCTGCCAATCCAACTGGTGCAGATCGATGACGGATTCGAGACCCAGGTTGGGGACTGGTTCAGCTTTAAGCCGGAGTTTCCGCAAGGGGTTGCGCCGCTGGCGCGAGAGATCACGAAAGAAGGACTGACCCCGGGGTTATGGCTGGCGCCTTTTATTGTGCACACAAAATCACAACTGATCAAAGATCATCCAGAATGGATGCTGCGGAAGAAAAACGGAAAACTTGCCAACGCCGGATTTGTGTGGGGAACGCTGGATACCGCGCTGGACCTGACCGTGCCGGAGGCGCTGGCTTACGCATGCGATGTTGTGCGGACAGCGGCGAAGGAGTGGGGTTACCCCTATCTTAAACTGGATTTCCTGTATGCGGCGGCAGTTGCAGGCGTGTACAACGACCCCACAGTGACGCGCGCTCAGGTGCTGCGCAGGGGAATGGAAGCGCTGCGCGAAGCGGTGGGACCAGAAGTGACATTGTTAGGATGCGGTGCTCCGTTGGGAAGTGTGCTTGGATTGGTGGAAGCCAACCGCATTGGCGCGGACGTAAGCGGGGACTGGCTGCCGCAGTTCAAGGGGATTGGCGCGTTCTTCAAGCAGGAACCCGCCATGCCGAGTGCGCGTAATTCCATCCGTAATATCCTCACGCGGGCAGGGCTGCATCAACACTGGTGGATCAATGACCCGGATTGCCTGCTGATCCGCCCGGATACAAGCCTGACACTGGCGGAGGTGCGTTCACTGGCTTCGGTAATCGCACTAACGGGAGGTTCACTGCTGGTTTCGGATGACCTGCCAAAACTGCCAGCGGAACGCCTGCGCATCGCTGAAGTGCTGGTGCCAGTGATGGGTGAACGGGCGCGGGTGATCGACTGGTTCGATAATGGCATGCCGGAAAAATTACGCCTGGATCAACTAGGCGAGACTGGCGAGTGGCACATACTGGCAAATTTCAACTGGTCTGATAAGGCTGTTTCTCGCGAGATAAGGCTGGCGGATTATCACCTGAACCCCGGAAGGTATGAGGTGCGGGAGTTCTGGTCAGGTGATGTTGGAACTTTGAGTTCCTCTCAGAGCTATAAATTGGATCATATTCCTGCACATGGGTGCGCGGTGCTGTCGGTGAGGCAGGCGGATGAAAAAATGCCGGTCTACCTGGGCAGCGACCTGCACATCTCACAAGGGATAGAAGTGGCTGAGTGGGAAGCAACAGCTAACGCGGTGAGCGCCACGCTACGCCTGCCACGCAAAGCCGGAGGAAAAGTCATGGTGAAGCTCCCCGGGGAAAATTGGGAGATAAAAGTAAATGACAAAGCTGTAATAGGCAAACAAATGGGCGGAGGTGCGGTTGAAATCCAGGTGCAGGTTGAGGGATTTGCGCATCTGGAGCTCAGGCGAAAATAAGAAAAACGGAGAAGCGCAAGCTTCTCCGTTTTTTATCACTTATTCAGGATTCGTTTACACCAGCGGAGGTTGTTGGTTGCGCATGGCGTCCAGTTTCTTTGCCTGTTCGCGGCGGCTGCGGCGGGTTAACCAGCGGACCAAGAGGAAGATGGGGAGCCCGATGACGATGAGGATGGGGACGACGAGGATGCCAAGCCAGATGAGGAAGTTGACCAGTCCCTTGCCGAAATTGATGAGGGCCTGGACGGCATCGCGTGCCACACCCTTGGGAGTCCAGCCGGCGACGGTGATGGGGGCGATGGATTCCTTGGCGACGATCTGCACGGTGATGGCGGATTTGGCGGCGGATTGTTCAAAGTACTGCATCTGACCCTTGATGACTTCGATCTGCTCGGTCACCTGCACTTTCTGTTGGTAAATGGCGAGGGCGTCTTCAGTCTTGGTGGCTTTATCATACAACTCTGACAACTTGGCATTGGCTTCTTCCAGGTTGCGCAGGCGAGATTTGAGGTCGGTATATTGCTGGGTGACATCCTGACCGGAGATATTCTCAGTGAGGGTGTACTTGACAGGATCACCGGTGAGAGCTTTGATCTTGTCGAGAGCTTCATTGAGTTTTTCTGCAGGCACGCGCACGGTGAGATTGGCGGCAGGAACCTCGATACCAGATGCGGTGCGGGTTTTGTAAATATTGGAGCTGACGGTGTAACCGCCCATATCAGCAGCCATTTTTTGAATGGCGCTCATGGCGGCGCCGGGATCATCCACGGCGATCTCAAGGTTGGCGTTCATGATGATCATTTGCTTGA
>CAZSGL010000203.1:0-3256 GCA_964606265.1 uncultured Anaerolinea sp.
TTTTTTTAATGTAGAGGGATTATATTTGGCTCGATTCTGATGGTTTTCCTCCTTTATGGATTATGATCGTGCTGAGCAATCAGATCAAAACGAGCGGACTGGTCCCCGCTCGTTTTGATTTAACCCCCATAGGGGGTTTTGCAATAAGGGCGATTCATCGCGTTTTTTGCACTCCGAGTTGTTCGTGCGTGTGCTGGGCACGAGCGATTTTTGCGATAGGGGTAAATCACTCCCTTACCTTACAGAGAATCCTCAATAAACACCTCTCCCCTTTATCCCCTCTCCACTTGGAGAAGGGACGCTATTGTTGCGCACCCTCGCGATCTCTGCACCCTGATGACCTTTCAGGGGAGCACAGCGAGAGATTTCAGGAGAGAGGCAATCAAAAAGAGCACTAGTTATTCAATCACCAACCCCTGCAGATTGCCGTTCAACTGAGGCAACAGCCACACCTGGCAGGAAGCCGGGTCAACCAGGATCACCTTTTGCGTATTGTCATCCTGCATCAGACTCACGCCGAGCCAGCCGTTTGCTCCCCACACCAGCCCGCTGGTGCCGATGGCAGGACTTTCGAGCAGCAGACGTGTTTCACTGCCATCCAATTTCGCAAGATAGACACTGCCGTTATCCCTGCCGCGGTAAGCGATCCACAGTCCATCAGGTGAAACCGCGGCGCCGAGGGATTTATACGATCCGTTCTCGATGGTGAAGAGGATTTGTGGATTGCCTGTCTGCACATCCACCGCCTGGATCTGCCAGGCAGCCCCGCCGGCAGCCATTACCGCCACGTAGAGTTTGCTGTCATCTGCCGACCATCCCACCACCGCCGAGTAAGCCTGGTCGGAAATCTGCTTGTTGATCCCGGTTTGCATATCATACATATCGATCCCGGCTGCTGCGCCTTCGACGTAAGCCAGTTTCGTTCCACGCATGGATAATCGCGGGTTGTATCCATCAAGGTTCAATTGAGTAGCGGTACCGCTCGCCACATCATACAGGATGAATCCTCCCTCCCCGGAATACACTACCTTGCTGCCGTCTCCTGAAAGTTCTCCCCGGCCGATCTGGGGAGGCAGGACAGTCTTACCGCTGCCATCCAGGTTGGCAAGCACCAGTGAGGTCGAGCCGTCAGAGTTGAACAGACCGAGGAGGACCCTGCCGCTGACCGCACTGGAAAGCGGTTCCAGGCTGGCAATGGTGCCTGCGTTGGCACACACGCCTTCAGCCAGTTGCGGCGTAGCGGGCAGATCGCTTCGCGGGGTTGTCGGACTCCACTGCGCCGTCCACTCAAGCTGCTCCGTCACCTCGCTGAGGTCCGAAAGCACCACGGTTAGTTGCCCGGTGGGCAGCACGGCATAAGACTGGCTGATGTTGAATTCCCCGTTTACCGGACCTCCCCCTCCGCCGCCATTGGGAGTGTAGCCTTCGATGGAAACGCTCACCGCGTTCACACTGGGGTCTGTTTTGAAATGGAAGGAGTACCCCCCGCGTGAATCAGCGTTTATCGAGACCACGGTGAGCGTGTGCCCGGCAAGATCAAAGGATTGGTCGAGCTGCCACTCCTGCCCGGGCTGCGGATTTTCTCCGGCATCAAAAATGAAACTGGCTTTCGCCTCCGGATTCAAAACCCCGATGGCGATCCCGCGGTAATGAATGCTCACCGGGAAGGTGACACCGCTGGCGTTGAACTGGTAAGCCATCATGTCAGCACCACTTGGATCGGCGGGGAGCGAATTTTGAATGTCTAATGGGATGTTGTACGCCACCTTTTGACCGGCTGCATCCGTGATCACCGGCATGGCAGATTGCTGCACCCAGTTGCCCGCAACCCCATCCGGAAGGAAGGAGACGATCAGGATGTACCCGTTCTCGGTTTCGATCACACGAGTGACCTTAACACTGGCGGACTGCTCCTCCTGTGTTGGGCTCGCGCTGGTTTCCGTCTCCTGCACACTGACAGTTGGGGTTATCTCTTCAACGGGCAGCACCACGTATCCCTCCGGCGCCGGGATGAAACGCAGCGGTAGTTCCCAGTTTTCCGGCGCCTTCCCCGGCAGGGTGTTCGCCAGGCAGGGGATGACCAGCATAGCTTCGTTCACCTTCGCAGGCACAGCCGGGTAATCATTCATGCGGTCCAGGCGCGTTCCGTCCGGCAGGCGCAAGTATTCCTGCTGCATACAACCGGGCACATCCTCGCTGTCCGGGTAGGCATCTCGAGGAATACCGAATACCCGGTATTCGATGTGGGTGCTGTCTGCGCTGAGCAGCGCGGAAGTCACCGTGAGGGTCACACCGTCGCGGGTTTGTTCCACCGGTTGCTCCAGTATCCTCAGCGGCGCGTCAGTAGATACCAATCCCACCCCCGGCACGTAGCCGAGAAGTCTTTGTACGGCGGCTGCTACGCGCGCCGGTCCGATGACAAAAAAGGAGATCATCAGCACCATCAGGATGCCGGCGGTTACCAGCCACGCCGGGCGCAAATAGAATGGTTTGGCTTTCGATTGCGGGAGACGCCCTACGCGTTGGGAAAGCTGCATGTTTAACTGCGAGACAAATTGAGGGGTCGCGCTCGCGTCCGTATAGGCGTTCTTCAGGTTTAATTCGAGTTTGTCGAATGGATTGTGTTCACTCATTGGAATCCTCCAGCTGGAGTTGCAGCCGGTCCAGCGTCCGGTAGATTCGTTTTTTCACGGCGTCCTGGCTGAGATGCAGCACCCTGCCAATCTCAGCATGGCTCAACTCTGCGGCGTAACGCAGGCGCAGCAGTTCCTGCTCTTCCACCGGCAGGCCGTGCACTTTGCGCATCACCGCTGCCAGCTGGTCATTGTGCACGCTTTGCTGCAGCAGATCCACGTCTGTGGAGGGGGTTGAGTCCTTCAGGTCGGTAAAGCGCCCATTGGAACGGAAATGGTCCGCTGCCTTGTGCCTGGCGATGCTGAACAACCAGGCGGCAAAATGACCCTGGTGGCGGTAGCGTGCGAAGCCTTCGAGAGCGCTCAAAAAGGTCTGCGCGGTGGCATCCTCCGCCTCAGCCCGCGAACCGATACGGCTGAGGTGGTAGCGGAACACCGGTTGTACATACTTGAGGTAGAGCGCGTTGAATTCTCGCATGTCCGCGCGGGCATTGGCGATCAAGCGCTCCTCTTCAGTTTTCAGGTTTTCATCAGTCATGTCGAAGTACCCTTACCTTCTTTCATCGTTGCACGATTTTGGATTGAGCTCTATTAATCAATCGCAGGAAAAGGCAAAAAGGGAC
>CAZSGL010000204.1:0-3223 GCA_964606265.1 uncultured Anaerolinea sp.
AGTAACGGAGGCTGCAATGGTAAAAAATATCAGCAAATTCGCGGGATGGCTCATCATCCTCACTTTACTTTCGGGTTGTTCAGTGTTTGCCCCGAAAACTTCGACCGAATTGAAAGCTTCCGGTACCATTTCTGCCCGGGAAGTGAATATCTCCCCGGAGATCGCCGGCTCAGTCCAGGAAGTATTGGTACAGGAAAGCCAGTCTGTCAAAACCGGGGATAAGCTTGTCACGCTCGATCAGACCCTGCTCCAGGCACAATTGGATTCCTCCAGCGCTGCCGTCACCCTGGCTGAAGCCAACGTGAAGACAGTGCAATCCGCCCTCGCCACCGCCAATATCCAGTACCAGTTGGTGGTGAATTCGGCTCAATTGCAGGATGCGGTCAATCGCGCGAACCTGTGGAAGAAAGGCCAACCCGATGATGTGGATCTGCCTGGTTGGTATTTCGAGAAATCCGAGCGCATGGCTTCTGCCAAATTGGAGCTTGATTCTGCGGAAAAGAACCTGGATGCCCAGAAAACCAACCTGGCTCAGGTGATCACCACACTTAATTTGACTGGTCTAGCAGATATCGAAAAACGCCTGGCTGATGCCGAAGCCGCTTTTAAAACTGCCAAAACCGTACTGGATTTGGCCAACAACGCTGCTGACCAGGTGGAGCTGCAAAATGCCGCCCAGGATCAATATGATGCAGCCAAAGAAGATCTCAGGGATGTCCAGCGGGAATACGACCTTCTGCTGACGGATAACCAAGCTGATGACCTGATGGAAGCCCGTGCCCTGGTCGCATTGGCGCAGCAAACTTACGATGAAGCCCTCGACCGCTACAATGCCCTTCTCACCGCAGATGATTCGCTCCAGGTAGCCGCCGCCAAGGCCGCAGTCGACCAGGCCCAGGCTGCCGTGGACCAGGTGAATGCCGCCCTGGAACAAGCCAAAGCTGCCCGCGCTGTGCTGGAAGTACAGCTCACCAAAACCCTGTTGTCATCCCCGCTTGATGGTGTGGTCATCACCCGTAACGTGGAGCCAGGCGAAATGGCTTCCCCCGGCAGCACCCTGCTGGTGATCGGTGAACTGGCAACGGTGAAGCTGACGGTCTATGTCCCCGAAAATCGTTACGGCGAGATCACCCTCGGTCAGAATGTGACCATCAACGTGGATTCCTTCCCCGGCGAGACCTTCACCGGCTCGGTGAAGCATATCGCCGACAAAGCCGAGTTCACCCCCCGCAACGTCCAAACCGTGGATGGCCGACGCACGACCGTCTATGCCATCGAGATCGAAGTCCCCAACCCGGATTTCAAGCTCAAACCCGGCATGCCCGCGGATGTTGTGTTCAAATAATTATAAGTAGTCGCAAGCTATAACTTTCAATTAAAAGTTTAGAAGGTTTATTGATGGAAGTATCACAAGAAACATTTGAGAATAAATTGATGGAACTTCTATTATTAGGTGACCTTCCCATTCTTGCAGCATTAAGGGAACAATATGCAAATGCTAAAGTGATTAACCGCGAGTTTTCAGGTAAAGGTTTCTTCACCTACTTTTTAATTCCAGATGGTATAGCACCTGTTAAGCCGCTCAATTTCGCAGCTGGAAATGTGAACATAGAGCTTGAGGGGGTACCTGGTGGAGCTGACTGTCTTATATTTATACGGGAAGGAAAAATAAGCTTTCTTGAATGTTATACATTTTCCGATGATTGGCCGAAACTAATAAACATCAAGTCGCTTTCTCATATGCACTCCGCTATACCTAACGAGTAATTAGTACAACGTCGGAGTGATATTCTTCAAACCTCCAACCACTACTTACACCGGCCTAACGATCACCATCGCAATCTTCCGGGAATAATCCAACAGATCAGCCCGACCGGGTTTCGCCGGCAGCCCCTCCGACTTCATGATCATCCCGATCATGCGTGGATGCCTCTGTAGGCGCAGCTCCATGAAATCAGCGACCCGTTCGCAATCGGTCTCAATCTCCGCCAGTCCATCGAAACGGTGTTTCTTCACTTGGATTTTCACCTGCGGGTTGGCATGGATGTTCCTCAACCAATCTGCGTGGATCCCCTTGGACGAGCCGAGGTAGATCACTCCATCGATCTCTTCATATTGCAGTGCGGTCACTCGCGGCAAGCCGGATTTTCGCCCTGTGGTTGTCAACAGCAATACCAGCTGCCCCACAAGTGGACCCAGCCCGATGGTATATAAAATTTTGAAAACCTGTGCTGATGGTGGACGTAATTGTCTTTTTTCCATAACCCCTCCAGACAATTAATTATACATTACCAGTAGGGGCGAGTCGACGACTCGCCCCTACTCGTTGTCTATTTATAAGAATGTCAACTCCGGCGGATGGCCATCGCCCCGGCATTACCTTCCATGAAGCTTTCCAGTTGCCCCGCTGATACCTCAATGGGTTTGAGGCGCGCAGGATCGTTGATGATAAAGCTGTTCGTCTGCGCGTTGTATCCGGTGACCGCCACAATATGCATGGTGGCACCGCCCGGAGCTTTCTTATTATCCGGACCGCGATCCCCTGTCCACGGCAGGGTGGATTTTCCAACAAACGTCCCGCTCACGATCACCTTGGCTCCGCTCATCAATGCAGAGCGGATCGAGGACGCGCTTTCGCCGATCATCTCGCTCTTCCCACCGGCAGCCTGCACACCGCGCGCTAAATCATCAAAATCGGTAAAAGAATTCTGTTCTCCCTCGGCCCGACGGCCTTTGGAATCAACACCGTCACGGGAATTATCTGCCACCATCATACGTCGAGCCAGATCCACAGCCCCGCCGTTGGAGGTCGTCTCACTATCACCCTTGATCGACAAACCCAGGCCGCGCAGCGCCATCACAAGGGAGGTCGGCCCGCAGTTGGAGTTGACACCGTCTCCGCCCATTTCCTTGTCCGCGGCGAACTGGTTGATCTGCAGACCTTGGGCTTGTGCCAGTGAGATCTGCGGTGCATTGAATTGGCCGAGAAGCCCGGCAGAACTGCCGTTCCCGCTGCTGATCTGGTTCATCAACATGCCGATGTCGCTGCTTCCGCCGCTGAACTGGTTCATCAATAACGACATGATCGAGGAGAGCGGATCACTCGCTGCCTGGCCTGAGCTATCATCACCCGAACTCAGCGGATTGGAAAGCTGGCTCATGATCAATGCAGAAAGCACCTGTTGAAATTCTGCGCCAGTATTTGAATTGGAATTTGAAGTAA
>CAZSGL010000205.1:0-3207 GCA_964606265.1 uncultured Anaerolinea sp.
TGGGCAAGGTGGGCATCTTTGCCTCCATCGCTCTCATCCCCTTTGTCATCAAGATCCTTTTCGGCATGTTGAGTGACCGTTACAATCTCCTCGGTCTCGGTCACCGTCGTCCATATATTGTCATCGGTCTCTTCGTCCAGTTCGTCTGCCTCCTCCTCGTTGCCAATGTCAACCCGGGGCAGAACTACTGGCTCTTTGTTGCCCTGGCGTTCATGCTCCAGATGGGCATGGCTTTTTACGACACCTGTACCGATGGTCTCGCGCTGGATATCACTCCCGAAAAAGAGAAGGGCATCCTGCAGGGATTCATGGTCGGCGGGCGCTCCATCGGTGTTATTGTCGCGGCTTCCGTCGTTGGTCTCATCGCTCAAAACGTCAATTGGCCTACAGTGTTCTACTTCCTCGCCATCCTCACCCTCGTCCCCCTGCCGCTCATCTTTTTCGTCAAGGAAAAGCCCCGCACGCCGGACATGCGCTTCAATTGGGGCGCGTTCAAAGCCTTTAAAAATAAACAGGTGCTGGCAGTGGCAGCAGTGGGATTGGTCATTTTCCTCGTCATCGTCGGCGCCAACCAGAACGTCAACCCCGCCTTCAGTGAGCGCTTCGGCATTGACCTCTCCACCGCCGGGCTGGTAACCACGGTCTGGGGCATCGGCTGCGTGGCGGGCGCGCTCATCGGCGGCGTGATCATGGATAAAACCGGTAACCGCAACGCCTTGCTCCTCTCGCTCGCCCTGGTGGTGCCTGCCATGGTACTGCTGGCATTGGTCAAGTCACAGCCCCTCATGTGGGCGGTGGCGGTCTTCTTCGGTCTCGCCTATGGGCTCAGCCAGGCGGTCTACTTTGCCCTGGCGATGAAATACACCGAACCCAGCATCGCCGCCTCCATGTACTCCATCCTCATGGCGGTCACCAACATCGGTCAGGGTATCGGCCTGGGTGTTGCCGGCGGACTGGCAAAATCCGGCGGCTTCCCGGTTACCTTCCTACTCTTCGGCGGGTTGATGTTCCTCATCCTGCCCTTCTTCCCCATGCTCTTCCGGAAATCGGCCGCCGCGTAACTGATGCGCATTTACCTGACACACTGCTCAAAGGATAAATCGCTTGCAGCCAAAGCCAACGGCGAAAAACTGCCGCCGCATCAGCTTTACACGGATTCGGGTTTGCAGGAATTTATTACCGCTTGTAAATTAAAAGGCGCAGCCTGGGCGATCCTGTCCGATCAATACGGGGTCTTCTCCCCGGATGAAACGCACGCGTACTATGAAAAACCTCCCGCTTCTGTAACGCCGCAGGAGGAAACTATCCTCATCGATCAGGTTAACAGGCGCCTGGAACAATATGAAGAGATCTGGTTTTATGTGCGCCCGGCTGCCATTCACCCGCTCTACGAGCGCGTCCTCATGCACTCAGCTCTTTCCGCGCGCGTTCATTTATTCAGCGACCTCGGAGAAGTGAAATAACCCGTTAACTTGGTGGTTAATAGAGATTGTTGAGTTGGTCGATTTCATCTGGCGTGAGGTCAATCTCCGCAGCAAGAAGATTTTCCTTCTGATGAACTGGATTGAACGACATGGGGATTGTAATTACCCGCGCTTGTGCGATCAACCAGGCTAGTGCGATTTGAAATGTGCTTGCGCTATGGTCATTTGCGATTTTTTTCAAGGTTGAATTCACTTTTACACTGCGAAATTTTACCGGTGAATATGCCGTGAGCAGGATATTATTCTCCTGGCAATATCCTAAAACACCGTTTTCCGCATAGGATCTGTCTGGCAGGCGGTAGGGAACCTGGTCAGTTATGATCGAGGTGGCACACAATTCTTGAGCCCGCTTGAGCATCTTAATCTTAAAATTGCTTACCCCTATATGTTTGACCTTGCCCTCCTGGACAAGTTTGTTTAGCGCAGGAAACGTATCTTCAAGCCGTATGAGGGGGTTTGGCCAATGGATCAGGTAAATATCAACGTAATCCACACCCAGGCGCTGCAGGCTTCGATGGCATGCCTTCAGCACATCTTCATGCCTCAAATGTACCGGCGCAACCTTTGAAGTGATCAGCAGGTCTTCCCGTTTTTTGCCCGAAGAGCGGATTGCTTCACCTAACAATTCTTCTGCATGTCCGTTGGCGTAAATCTCTGCGGTATCAAAATGTGTATATCCAAGGTCCAAAGCGGAGCGTAGTGCGGAAAGTGATTTTGCATCACTCGAAGGATGCGCGCTGGATTTACCGCCAATCGACCACGTTCCAAATCCGATTTTCGGGATGCGTACCCCTGAGAGTTCTTCATATTTCATAGTTCCGCCGCCTATCTTAAATTAGATAATTAATCATACATCCGTTTCCCGCGAAACCTAAGCGTCTACGTCCCCGGCGCAGTTGCTCCGGCGAGGAGTTGAAATAAGTGCGCTGCATGTTCCTGATTTTAGATATTAATTTATTTTTCCCAAATTCCTCATTTTTCCTTACATAAACACTTTAATAGCAAAGAATCCCCACTCAGGGGATCCTTTTGCTTTTACTTTCAATTTCTTACAGGCTGGGGGCGAATACACCCGAGAAGATCAGCCACGCCAGTGTGGTCTTGGCAAGCAGGCTCAGCACAATGTAGACGCGCTCGCCGTAAAGGTAATCCTTCCACTTGCCCACCTTCTTGTATTGCAGCACCATGTTGATGGCGAAGATATTGAAGAAGACGAACAGGGTCGGGATGATGGCGTACACAAAGGCGGGTGGTTTTGCGTCACCGGAGTTGACCGCGCCCAAAAAGTACAGGAAAACCACGATCCACGGGGCGATGCCGGCGATGCTGCCAAAGATAAAGCCCGTCCAGTTGACCTTGCTGGTGTGCTGGTTGTGGTATTCCATCATCAGTCCAAAGAGGTTCATCGAGGCGTTCACCACGAACGCCAGAATGATCGCGCCGATGTCGTTGATTCCCACGAGCAGCCCGATCAGTACGATCATCAGCGAAGAGCTGAGGGCGTATTCGTAGAAGCGCACGGGATTCATGCCCAGTTTCAATACCTTCTCATACCACTTGAAACCAAAGGTGGCCAGCCCAAAATGTGCCACTGCCGAAAGCAGCAGGAAGAGCGCCACGCCGATCCCCAGGGGGATGTCAAACAACTTTTGCGGATTCGCCACCAAACCGCCCAACTCGCGGTTGAAGGTCAGGTAGTTGGAGAAAACCGGGTAGGTCTCTC
>CAZSGL010000206.1:0-3176 GCA_964606265.1 uncultured Anaerolinea sp.
GGCTGATCCAGAATTGCAGGGGGTTGGCTTTGACGGTATCATAATCCGAGCCGAAGGACGCCGGGTTATTACGCAGCGCCTCAAGACGCAATTCGCGAAAATCCATCAGGTCAGATTCAAGGGAAAGGCGGAGAGTGACTAGCCCCAGAGGAGTTTCAAGGGTTTGTGCCATTACTGCTGGTTAGTCTTTCCGGCAGACCATGAGCATGTGCTCACTGGCGCCAACTACAACCGGGTGGGTACAGGTCTGGAGATGCGTTTCCTGCCAGATCTTCCAGCGTGCAGAATCTTTGGCGAGGATATTCACCTTGCGGCGGTGATTGGATCCCAGTCCCTCCAGCCCTGCCATCTCCAGGATGCTCACTCCTTTATTACTGAACGCCGTGCGCAATTCCTCCGGCAGGAAGAAGTGACAAGCGGTAAATCCCCGGTTTCCCTCGTAGTCCCCAGTATCGCGAATCTGTTTGAAGTGCGGCATCTCTATCTCCTCCTGGAAGAGGATCAGTTCGGTAACCAGCAGGCTCAAGCGGCTCATCACGGAGACGAAAATTGGTGCCCTTTTGCGTGCGACACGGATCAATTCGGAGATCGCCCGGTCACGTTTATCACCATCCAGTACATGCGAAAGCGGACCACCCAGGCAGATGACGGCATCAAATGTCTCGTCAGCGATGCGTGAAAGGTCTACAATTGAGCCTTCCACAACATTCTTCACCTTGTCCTTTAGTTTCGCCCGCCTGATGCGACGCCTGGCAAATGCCAGGTTTGCGGGGGTCATATCCAGCAGGACTATTTCGTAACCCTGTTTTGCCAGTTCAACGGTGTACCTTCCCGGTCCACCGCCGGCGTCGAGAATGAGGGCATTTGTGGGCAGATATTTTTCGAGGAAATGCAGGGTGGTTTCATACTCCAAATGGTGATATGGGTCTTTTACCAGCCGCCGCCATTCCTTGCGGACAGACTCGGTGTAAAAGTTCTTTACCAGTGTTTCAGTCATAGGTTTTCTCCACGAATCTTTACTTTTTAAATCCCCGGGATATGAGCCCGAACGATACCAAAGCGACTGCGAAAATAATTGCGCCTACCATTGAGGAAATGATGTTAAACAACACCAGGATGCCAATTAGTACACAAGTCCCGAAAAACAAAAGCACCGCCGCATTCCTGCTCATATTTCTCCTATTTTATATTTACACACCTGATAATGAAAAAACCTTTTTTGGTTATTTAGACCAGGCTTGCGTTATTCTCTTCCAGGTCTCGTTTAGGTCTTCCGGCAGCACGCGTGTTTCTCCGGTAGTGGACATGAAGTTAGTGTCGCCAGCCCAACGCGGCACAATATGGATGTGCGCGTGTTCAGCAATGCCGGCGCCGGCGGCGGAACCCATATTGACACCAATATTAAAACCCTCCGGCAGGTAGACCGCGCGCAGGATGCCGAGCACTGCATTGACCATTTCGATCATTTCAAAGCGTGTGGCGGAGCTCAGATCCTCAATGGAGGGCACATGCAGGAAGGGCACGACCATCAGGTGACCGGTGGTGTAGGGGTAGCGGTTGAGGATGGCAAAGACGTTTTCCCCGCGGTGCACCACCAGGTTGGCGGGGCTGTCAGGCATTTTGGGAAAAGCGCAAAAAACGCATTTCCCGCCGGTGTTTTCGCTTTCGGTTATGTACTTCATGCGCCAGGGTGACCAGAGATTTTCCATATTGCCATCCTTCAATTTTTGTATTGATTAATTCTACACGCTTTTGTAACCGACATAGAGCGGGAAGGCAAATAAAATATGCTATATTCAAAGGTATGCAACAGCCGACCTTATTCATCCCCCAATCTCTTTCGGTCAGCGAGATTACGCGTTACCTGCACGACCTGATGGAAAGCGATGAGATTCTCTCTGATGTATGGGTACAGGGCGAGATCGCTACGCTCTCCCGCCCGGCATCGGGGCATATTTATTTCACACTTAAGGATGCCAGCTCCACCCTGCGCAGTGTTATCTGGCGGACAGCGGCGGGACGGCTACCGGTGGCGCTGCAGAGCGGCATGCAGATCGAAGCGCATGGGTATATCAACGTATATGAGCGCGACGGGCATTACCAGCTCTACGTGGATACTGTGCGCCTGGCGGGTGAAGGGGCGCTTTACCTGGAATTCCTGCGGCTAAAAGCGAAACTTGAAGCGGAAGGGCTGTTCGATTCGGCGCGCAAACGCGCCCTGCCGCAGATCCCCAATTCAATTGGTATCGTGACCTCCTCCACCGGGGCAGCCTTACAGGACATTCTGAACGTGCTGCGAAGGCGCTTTCCATTGGTGGAAGTGACACTTGCGCCCTGCGCAGTTCAGGGGGACGCCGCTCCAACTGAAATTGTGAGCGCTCTGCAAAAATTGAATGAACAGGCAAAGGTGGAAGTGATCCTGGTGGCGCGCGGTGGCGGTTCTATGGAAGACCTGTGGGCGTTCAATGATGAACGCGTGGTCCGCGCCATCGCGGCATCCGCCATCCCGGTTATCGCGGGCATCGGACACGAGATCGATTTTACATTATCTGATTTTGCGGCTGATCTGCGCGCTCCAACGCCCACCGCTGCCGCTGAACTGGCGGTACCTGACCGTGAGGAATTGAAGGGAATTTTGGACGCGGTCAATTCACGCATGATCTATGCCTGTCAATCCAGCCTGGGTACAGCGCGGAGCGGACTGACGCAATTGCTGCACCGCGTGGAACGGGAATCCCCATTGTGGATGGTGCGCAATGACCTGCAGCGTTTGGATGACCTTACCTCACGCCTGGAAACGGGAATGAGCAGTCACTTCCGCTTCAAACGGGCAGAGTGGCAGGGGTTGAGCAAACGGCTGGGAGCGCTGAATCCATTCGCGGTCCTGCAGCGCGGGTACGCCATCGTTACCAACACCGAGGGGATGGTGGTCTCTAGTGTGAACCAGGTGAGCCGGGAAGAAGTGCTGGATGTGAAATTATCGAACGGTGTAATCCTCACCCGCGTGCTGTCGACGCCGGGGAATGAGATCGAAGGAGAAAAGATATGAGCGAAGCCCCCAAACCTGTGGCAGAGTTGAGCTATGAACAGGCGTTCACCGAGTTGGAATCGATCGTAGCGATGTTGGAATCAGAACAGCAAACACTGGAAGAAACCATGCGCCTGTTCGAACGCGG
>CAZSGL010000207.1:0-3164 GCA_964606265.1 uncultured Anaerolinea sp.
TGGGAGGACCTGTGAGCACCACACAGGTAGTCAGTTCTTCCATCATGGGCGTCGGTGCAGCCGAACGCATGAGCAAGGTACGCTGGGGCGTGGCGGGAGAAATCGCGCTGGCATGGCTGGTTACGATCCCTGCAACCATGCTGGTTGGAGCGGCAAGTTACTGGCTGATAGCAAACGGTATCCCGGTATTGATCAGTTTATTCAGATGAAAAAGGAAAACAAATGAGCAAGCGATACGATGTTCTGTTTTGCGGCAATTACACCAAGGATACCATCATCACACCCGACGGGACAACGTATGTGGATGGCGGCGGGATGAATTACGCCGCGCACGCCTCCAAACAGTTGGGGGCAAACCCGGCGGTGATCACACGCTTGAACAAGGAAGATGAGCGTGTGGTGAAAGCATTCGAGGACGCCGGCATTGATTGTTACCCGGTATTCACACCTTCGTCAACGCTGATGACCCTGGAGTACACAACCAGGGATGTGGATAAGCGCAACCTGTACGTGAAGGGCACTGCCGGCACAATCACCCCGCAGCAACTGGAGGGATTGGACGCGCGCGTGATTGTCACCAATTCCAGCCTGCGCGGCGAGGTGGAACTGGAATTCTTTGAGCAAATGAGAAAACGCCCCGGCGTGCTGCTCTCGGCGGATGTGCAGGGGTTCATCCGCGTGCTGCGGGGTGAGGCGTTGATGTATGAGCCGTGGGACGAAATGACCGCCGTGCTGAAACATCTCGACATTCTCAAAAGTGACGCGGTGGAAGCCGAGTACCTGACCGGCGAGAAGGATATCGAAAAGGCCGCCCTGGTGTTTGCTGCGATGGGTCCCAGGGAAATTGTGCTCACCCACAGCGGCGGCGTACTGGTGCACGCGGAGGGTAAATTCCATCATTATGATTTCCATTCCGCGTCGCAGGCAGGGCGCAGCGGACGAGGGGATACCTGCGTGGGTACCTATGTGACCAAACGATTAAGCCTGCCACCTTACGAAGCCGGCAAATGGGCAGCAGCCGCCACCAGCATGAAGGTGGAAATCCCCGGACCGTTCAAGCGAACGGTTGCAGAAGTGGAAGCCTACATCCATAAGTACTATGCAGATTAACAGAACGGAAGAAATTGAAGGGAAGATCGCGCGCGCCAGAGTGGAGTACCCTGCCCTCTGGCGCAGCTTCATCCGGGTATGGCGCGAGGCAGAGAGCGGCAACAGCGCCTGGCTGATGTACGCTGCCAATTACCTCTTTTGCACTGGCGGCGTGAGCTGGGCAATGGACCTCTTTTCGCTAGCTACGCGCATTAGCGGAATCCCCCCTGCGGATTACGCCTCAGACCTGGATAAATTAGAGTTGGTGCTGCTCACCCACGCGCATAACGACCACCTCGACCTGAACCTGATCCGCGCCATCGCCGGGTTGCCCATCCAATGGATCGTACCGGATTTCATGCTGGAAAAGATATTGAGCACTGGCGTGCCCAGGAAGAACATCATCGTCCCCGTAAATGGAGAGTTGATTGCTTTCAAAGGAATGGGCATCACTCCCTTTGACGGGCAGCACATCCACGGGCGTTACGGGGTACCTGAGACCGGCTACCTGGTGGAATGCGGCGGAAAACGCTGGCTCTTCCCGGGCGACACCCGGGTATACGATCCCGGCAACTTGCCCGATTTTGGGCAGGTGGACGCGGTTTTCGCACACGTGTGGCTGGGTAAAAAATTCGCAGCTCTCCCCGACCCTCCCCTGCTTGAAACTTTTTGCCAGTATGCAATGAACTGCAAGGCTAGGCGGATAATCCTGACGCACCTGGACGAGCTGGGACGGGACGAGAAGGATTTGTGGGACGAGCGGCACGTACGCATGATCAAGCGTAAAATGGAAGAAATGTACGGATATGGAAATGTTGAAGCCTATTACACAGGCGGGGTAATTGACCTGGATTGAGTGCGTAAATTCTGCGTAAATTATTATCGCTCTCTTGATTTTTCCTATTTACAACTGTATACTCGATTTACTAATAAGTCATTACATCCGTAGTGTCACATAGAGTCGTCGCTGCTGTCAGTATATGCATTCTGAGCTTATCAGCGTCTACTAATTGAATAATTTTGTGGGATGCGTTGATCCACGGGGAGGAATTGGTCGCAGTGCTCAAACGAGCGACCCCCGCGGGGAGCGAATTGCGAAACCGGCCTAATTACAGGACCGGTTTTTTGTTATTCTAGGCAGTTGAAGGTAATAAGGAAATAAGTTTTTGGTAAGTGGAGCAATTTTTCGTTCATTCTTTTATTCTTAGGAGGCAATCATGTTCAAATATCGAAAAGTACTACTCTTTGTAAACCGTGCAGTGTACCTGATGAGCGCGGTGATGATGATAGCAGGACTGTTTCTAACGGTTACCACCAAACCTGTAAGTGCTGCGGATAAGATATACTGGTGTCATTGTGAACCAAATGGCAATTGTCAAACACTTCATTTGCCACAGGAAGCTCTTGAAAACGCTGGTCATGTGGATGCTTCTGGAAATGCTTTACACGCAGGAGACTATGGTGGTGAATGTATTGTTCCATCTGCTACCCCTGAAAACACAGCCACCAATACCACTGTGCCGGTGGGAGATACACCTGTGCCAGACACCGCCACGCCTACTGAAATCAACACACCAATCGACACGCCCACCAACACGCCCACTGAAATCGACACACCTACCAACACGCCCACCAATACCGCAACAGCAACGTTTACCGATACACCTACCAATACCGCTACAGCGACATTTACCGATACACCAACCAATACCGCCACGGCAACTTTTACCAATACACCTACTGATACCAACACGCCCACAAACACTCCTAATACCCTGTATGTAATCCTGCAGGATCCCTATTGTGTGTCCATCCCCGGTACATTAATGCAGTGGGCCGTGGTCAACAATAACGCAGGTCCTTTTACCGTCGACTCCTGGAGTATTGACGGAGCTATGCAGGCAGCCGGGTTTATCGCTCCGGTTGGAGTCAGCCTGCTGACCCAGACTTCACTTGGCACGCATACCATCGCGCTGTATTGGGAACAGGAAGGTTCCACTTCCCTTGAGTTCACGATTGCAGCCTGTGCATTACCAGACACTGCCACCCCGACCCCGACCAACACCACTGTGCCG
>CAZSGL010000208.1:0-3162 GCA_964606265.1 uncultured Anaerolinea sp.
CTGCCTGCCGCAAAAATTTTATAACCGCGAAGTAACCCTTGTGGCACGCGACTTGCTAGGTATGCGCCTGGTACGCAGCATCATTGACCAAAGGGTATCTGGGTTGATCGTTGAAACTGAAGCATATCGTGGTGAAGAGGATCTCGCCTGCCATGCCCGCCACGGGAGAACCCGCAGGACGGAAGTGATGTACGGAAATGCCGGCAGGGCGTACGTATACTTCACCTATGGTATGCATTGGCTCCTCAACGTGGTTTGCGCAGAAGAGGGATTCCCAGCCGCGGTACTTGTACGCAGCATCCTGCCCACGGAAGGGCTGGAGATCATCCGCCAAAATCGGCCGGGCAGGAGTGAGCCTTCGTGGACCAATGGCCCCGGGAAGTTAACCCAGGCGCTGCAGGTGACCGGCACCTTGAATGGCATCGACCTTACCAACCCGGAAGGGAACCTGTGGATAGAAAACGGTGAATCCATACCAGACTCAATGGTTTACGCCACGGCGCGCATTGGTTTAGGTGCGACACCAGAACCCTGGTTGAGCATCCCGTGGCGCTTCAACGCCGTGATGACAGGATTTAGATAGTGACGGATCAGGAACTGAGATATTACCGCGCCATGTTGCGCATCCGCAGGTTCGAGGAAACCATCCTCGAGCAGTTCAAACGCGGCCTGTTTTCAGGTACCACGCACACCTCACTTGGGCAGGAAGCCAACGCGGTCGGTGTGATCAGCCACATTCTACCGGATAACGTGATTGTCACCAACCACCGCTGCCACGGGCACTTTTTAGCCTACGGCGGTGATATGCGGGCTATATTTGCCGAGTTGATGGGCAGAAGCACAGGCATCTGCGCTGGTCGCGGCGGTTCACAGCATATTCATTGGCGCAACCTCTATTCCAATGGGGTGCAGGGCGGCATTGTGCCAATCGCGGCGGGTATGGCGCTGGCTGAAAAACGTAAAAACAAAGATACCTCTGTGACCGTGTTCATCGGGGATGGCACATTTGGCGAAGGAGCGATCTACGAAGGATTCAATATGGCCAGCCTCTGGCAGGTGCCGCTCCTCGTAGTTGTCGAAAACAACCATATCGCCCAAACCACCCCATCAAGCCTTGCCATCGCCGGGGATTTGGCAGCCCGCTTCGAGTCATTTGGCATCCCGGCAGTGGAACTTGACACCAGCGATGTGATGGAAATCTCCGGACAGGCCATCCAGATGTATGCTGAAGTGCATGAAAATGTCTCCCCGCGGGCTTTGATACTGAATACAGCGCGCTTTGGTCCTCACTCCAAAGGTGATGACACACGTTCAATTGAAGAACTTGAACTCATGAAAGCAGAACGCGATCCACTGAGCATTTCAGAGAACCGTTTGTCGGCGAGTGAAGTCAGGCGAATTACTGAGGAAGTGGAAGCAGAAGTTCGTCAGGCATTTGAAACCGCGCTGACTGATCCACCCTCCCATTTTGCGGAGGAGTCCGCATGAGTAAAACTGTGCTTGATTCACTTAACACCGGTTTGCTAAACGCCCTGGCAGGGGATCCAACAGTACTGCTCATGGGGGAGGATATCCTTGACCCCTACGGCGGAGCCTTCAAGGTCACCCGCGGTTGTTCCACGCGCTTTCCGCAGCAGGTATTGACCACACCAATTTCCGAAGGCGGGTTGGCCGGTGTGGCAGCCGGGCTGGCGCTGCGCGGCTTCCGCCCTGTCCTTGAGATCATGTTCGGCGATTTTATGACCCTGCTGGCAGACCAACTGGTGAATCACATCTCCAAATTCCGCTGGATGTACAACGATTCGGTTGAAGTTCCCCTGCTCATCCGTACCCCCATGGGCGGAAGGCGCGGGTATGGCCCCACCCATTCCCAAACCCTCGAAAAGCTGTATCTCGGTGTGCCCGGCCTAACCGTGGTGGCGCCGAATCACTTCTTCTTAACCGAAGGCGGAGAACCCGGTCAGCTATTAACACGGTTGATCCTTGAATCGAATTCGCCTGTTGTGTTTATCGAGAATAAACTACAATACCTCTTCCCGTTAAAAGCCGGCCAGGAACTGGCGGATTTTGAACTTAGGGAGACTTTTGAAAAATCGGATTCCACGCATCTCTTCCCGGTCAGGGAACTCGCTGTCCGCGGGGCGCCTGCGCCGGTGTGTACCTTGAGTGCCTACGGTTATATGAGCGACCTGTGCGCCCAGGCGATGCTGACACTGGCATATGAGTACGAGATCTTCTGCCAGTTGGTGACCCCGACAAAACTGTCACCATATGAAACCTCAACCCTTTTTGAGTCTGTGGGGTTAACCGGAAACCTGGTGATCGTTGAGGAAGGTACCAAAACCCTTGGTTGGGGCGCGGAGGTGGCTGCCTTAACAGCGGAAGCGCTGGGAAACCGGTTAAATTATGTCAGCCGGGTGGCTGCGCGTCAAACACCTATCCCGGCAGCCCCCACATTGGAAGCAAGCACATTGCCACAGGTGGCGGATATCGTCAATACGGTGAGAAAGCAGGTTGGATAACATGGATAAGATTACCCCGGTTTATGTGCCACTGGTCAATCCAAACGAGCAGGAATCCATCATGGCGCAGCTCTGTGTTGTTGAAGGGCAGAAGGTCAACTGCGGAGACGTGCTAGCGGTGTTTGAGACCACCAAATCCACCCTGGAACTGACCGCCGACCGAGAGGGTTACATCCTTGGTCTTCATATGAAGGAAGGCGATAACCTGGCTGCAGGTTCACGTCTATGCTACCTGGCTGATGGCAAGGACGCGGTCCTCCCCCGTGAAGAACCCAAAGTTGAAACACAAAAAGCGCTTCAAAACACCCCTCTATCTGGGGAGCTGCGCATCACCCAGCCCGCGCTTGTGCTGGCGCGCTCACTGGGGGTGGATCCGCTATCATTTCCGCAGGGGAAACTCATCACAGAAGCCGATGTACGTGCAAGGAGAAAATCAATATCTGTAACCGCCATCCCAAACGCCTTGATTATTTATGGCGGCGGCGGGCACGCCAAATCTTTGATCGACCTCATTCGTGCGGAGGGAAAATTCACCATCGCGGGAATTGTTGATGATAGCCTGCCAGCCGGTACAGATGTTATGGGTGTGCCTATTCTCGGCAGCGGTGACATCCTGGCGGAGTTGAGGCAAAAAGGGATC
>CAZSGL010000209.1:0-3143 GCA_964606265.1 uncultured Anaerolinea sp.
AAGCCATCGGCCGCCTCATCTCCTATGTCCTGCGTCTTTCCTCCCCCATTGAGCCGACGCAGAGAATGACGGATGTGCAGCGTCAATTAGGTGGAATTGGCGGCGGCAGGTCCCTCGGCTTTGGACCCAACCGCGTCCGCTCCCTGCCTGATGGCGTTGCGCAGGTGCTCCAGGAATACCTCGACGAGCGCGCCGTGCGCATGGGCAAGGGTCAGACTGTGCGCCAGATAAGTCAGCAGTCCCTCATCGAAGAAACCGAAGCCATCCAGATGAATTTAGCCTCAGAAGATTCCGACGCTCTCTCCAACAATACCAACATGGCAAAGATCGGTGACCTCTGCCCCGAGTGCGGCGTCGCCGCTGTCATCAACGAAGAAGGCTGCCGCAAATGCTACAGTTGCGGATATAGTGAGTGCTAGGAGCTCTACTAAAAGTTACATTTAAATAGAGAGCGACGTACCCCGGAATTCGCGCAGCGAATAAAGCGGGTAATTTAACCTCACAACATCAAAACGAACGGGGAGGAAATTATGTGGTTTTATGTCGAAAACGGTCAAAAAACTGGACCGGTCACCGAGCAAACGCTCGCGTTATTACATAGCGAAGGAGCGATCAACAGCACAACTCTCGTCTGGAGTGCGGGCATGCCTGCGTGGAAACGGCTCGGTGAAACCGAGTTGTCCGAAACTGTCCTTCACCTGGAAACTATGAATGAAACAAAAAGGGTCACTCCTCGCGTAAATCCAAATGGCCTGAAGACCTTGTTTATCTGGTTTTTAATTATTACTGTTGCCTACATGGTACTTTACACCGGTTTTGTACTGCTTATTCCTAAAAGCGATCTCAGCAATTTTATATCCTGTATTTTCACTCCTATTTCGATTACTTCTACGGTTCTACAATACATCCTGTTGTATAAGTTTTGGAAGGTCATCCAGGATGGCTTTGCAAAAACCACTCCCGGTAAAGCAGTTGGGTATTCATTTATTCCGCTTTTTAGCTTTTACTGGTTGTTTATCGCATTAGGTTCACTTGCAAGCGAACTCAACCATTACATATTAAGACATTTCAAGAACGATTCGACCGGATTGCGGCGGGCACACCCTGCATTTGCCTGGGTTTTTATCCTTTTTACGTTTGTAAGTGTCTGCATTTCCTCAATATCCGCTGCTCAACTATTCTCTTCTGTGGGATTATCTCCAACAAGCACCGTCGCTGCATCTCAAGAATTCATGGTGAGAGTGCTAATCATTTCATTAATTTCCTGGACACTCTCGTTGATAACATTCTTTGATTTCTACCTGACCTCAAAAAGTATCGTGGATCGGGAAGCAACAAACTCTGACTCTGCATGATTTATTCTATGCATTTCCCACCCACCCTTCTCATAACTTTCTAATTTCCGCATTCTATTATCTAGCCGCCCTTCGATATTATTTCGTAGACGAAGGGCGGCGTACCCCGGAATTCGCGAAGCGAATGAAGTGGGCTTGCAAACGCCTTTTCCCGGAGGGAATATGAAACATCTCGCATTTTTCATCTTGTTCATCCTTTTACTCGCCGCCTGCGAACCGGCTACGCCTGCCGCGCCCTCTACCCCCACACTTCGCCCCATGCCCGCCGGCGCATACCTAGGAGAAACCCCGCCCGATTACGTCCCCAGGATCTTCGCCTCGCGCCTGATGGGCTCTCACCTGCATGCCCCGCCGGTCTTCACTGCGGACGGCACGGAAGTCTACTGGGGTGCCTATGATGATGCCGGCTCGCGCATCAACACCATGAAGCTTGTCGACGGCACCTGGACCGCCCCCGAAAAGCTGGCGCTCTCTCCGGATTTGGCTGTTACCGGTGATCCCTCCCTCAGCCCGGATGGTGAGTCCCTTTTCTTCCTCGCGCGCAAACCCTCGATTGACGCTCCAGTACAGCAGCGCGAATTCATCTGGGTGGCGCCGCGCGAAGGGGACGGTTGGGGGGCTCCCAGCCCTCTGCCGCCGTCCATCAACGCCCTTACAATGCACTGGACCATGTCCACCTCCCTCGCCGGTGACCTCTATTTCGCCGCCGGACCAGAATTGATCGATGACATATCCGTTTCCCGCAAGGTGAATGGCGAATTCACCCCGCCGCAGAAACTGGATGCACCCGTCAATACCACTGAGTTCTATGAATTCGCCCCCCACATCGCCCCGGATGGCAGTTACCTGCTCTTCACCCGAATGGACCCCAACTCCAATTCACCCCATCTCTTCATCACCTACGCCCTGCCGGATGGGTTGTGGTCCGAGCCAGCCCAGGTGAAGAACGTGTATTATTGCATCGCGCCCGTACTCTCACCGGATGGCAAATACGTCTTCTTCCTCAGCGACCCGGATCACTTCTCCTGGCGTGACACCTTATTTATTGAGGAGCTAAGACCTAAATAATTATTGTCATTGCGAGCCTTGTAATTAGGCGAAGCAATCCCCTACCAAAATTACTCCTTTAACTCCAAATTCCAAAGGTCCTTCCATTGAGGATTCATTAAGTTAATCAAATCCAGTTTCTTCTGCCTTGAACCACCTTTGATCTGCTATTCCCGGTTGATTGCATCGTAAACATCACCGAATTGCTCAAAATAAACAAGTTTATTAACGTTATACCTGGAAGAAAAACCCGGATAAACCTTAAGTCTATGCTCCTGAACGCGGGTATACAGATCGCTGGTAACCCCAGTTTAAAGCACAGTGTGATTCTTATTGGTAAGGATATAAACAAAGTAAGCGTCTTCCATAAGTAAGAATATTGTACATTCAGTTTCAAATCCTTTTAAATAGAGATTGCTTCGCCTACGAGCTGGCTCGCAATGACAAATATTTGCCCCTACAGGCTTGGTGCGGGGGCGGGGAGGTCAGGGTAGCCGTATTCGCGCTTGAGGCGTTCCTTTTCGCGAGCGGCGTTGATGGCGATTTTGGCATCAAGGTCGGCGATCTCTTCCGGTGTGAGTGAGTCATTGGCGAACCTCTTGAGTTCGGGCCATTCCTCTTCAAGTTCGAGCAAAGCCTGGCGGAGCATCCACTGCGGGTCGAGGGTGGGGTCTGGAATGTGGGTGTGGGTGCGGACGAGGCGGTTGATGGAGCCGGTGGCATTGGCGAGGGTGTTGAGGA
>CAZSGL010000210.1:0-3136 GCA_964606265.1 uncultured Anaerolinea sp.
CTTGCCGCAACCCGTAACCACATCTCAAGATCCGAAAGCCGAGGTAAACGCTGGTCGTAAGGTCCCACCGCATTAGCAATCACACCTCGCAAAGTCATCTCTGGAGAATAAACTGGGTTATTACCATCTCGACATCGAGCTTCGATCCAATCGGTTCCGCTGACGATCGAATACTTAGGTCGTGTGGAAATCCGCGCAGCTGGACGCCCGGATGGAGAAATGATCGCAGCGCGACCATAGACCATCCCTACGTCATCATGGCGAGTCATAATGGCAACCGCGCGGTCAAGGGCGAATGGCGCGAGCTCGTCGTCAGCCGAAATGAGATGAATGTGATTAGCATCAGCCAAATATAGCCCGTGATTGAAGGTAGCAATATGCCCACGGTTGACCTCGTGCCGTACGACCCGAATACGATCGTCTTCTGCGCAAAGCTCTGCGCAGACAGCCGGGGTTTCATCCGTAGAAGCATCGTCGATGATAATCACTTGCACTCTAAGTCGAGACCTGGTGAGGGCACTTTCAACGCATCCTCTCAAAAACCTGCTGTAGTTGTAGCAAGGTATGATCACAGCCACGTCCGGTCGTGACCCAGTGGAGACTGATTGTCCGAGTCTTATCACTAGTTTTGTCCTTGTTGTTTAGAGTACACATTCGAGTGCCAGATCAAGCGACCGGCACATCATACATCGAGACCCTTGCACCATTAGACCTTTGCACAACCCATTACCATTTTTATTAAACCGGCAATTAAATACGGATCTACAAACAAAACCAAGGTAACTGAGACCGGATCTGTCACAAGGCCTTGATACAGTTTCCTCTAAATTCATTATCAGAGGAGGCTGTATGAACATCGACCACCTTAGAAAAAAGTTTTCCAATGAAACGGTTTGTCGGCAGTTTTTTGAATCCGTCATCTGGAAAGACGGTCGGCGCTGTCCTCATTGCGGCCACGCCAAGTCCTGTCGGCTGCATGGGGCTCATTTACGAGCTGGGGTTTATGAGTGTTACCGCTGCAAGCGGCAATTTACGGTAACCACCAAGACCCCGCTGCACAGCACCAAGCTGCCGTTGTGGAAGTGGCTGCAGGCCATGTACTACATCGTCAACTCCAGCAAGGGCATCTCCTCGGTGGTGCTGGCTCGGTGGCTGGGGGTTACTCAGCCAACGGCATGGAAGTTGGGGCATTGTATCCGCGCCATGATGGATCAAGGTTGCCAAACGGCTGCCATCCTCAACGGCATCGTAGAGTTGGATGAAAAATATCTCGGGGCAAAGCCCCGGTTTGAGCACGGCCTCAAACACAAGCGCGGCCGCGGGACTGCCAAACAGTGCATCCTGATTGCGGTTCAGCGCCAAGGCTCAGTTCGAGCCGCACCAGTTAAAAGCAATCAAGTCCGGGAGCTGTCTCCGCTGATCAACTCCTGGGTCAGTCGACAGGCTCATCTGATGAGCGACGAGTATGCTGCCTATCGCAGCATTGCCAAAGGCTATGCTGCACACTCAACGGTCAACCATCAAGGCAAAGAGTATGCCCGGGGCCTGGTGCACAACAATACTGCAGAGTCCTTCGGGGCTCTGATTGAACGGGCCAAACAGGGTGTCTTCCACTATATGAGCCGCAAACATACCAGTCGCTATCTTGATGAAATCCGCTTCCGCTGGGATCATCGTCTCCCAGAGGAAAAACTGACTCGGCGTGGGATCAAAAAGATCATCATGCGACCACTGCCGGTCATGGATCTATTGAGAGCGGTTTTGTCTCAAGCAGTTGGTAAAGTTCTTCAAAGAACAGTTGAAGGCAGTGTTGTCGACAAAGAATATCCTTTGTTACAGAACCAACAGCCTTCGTTTTGTAGATAGTTCCGTAATGTTTTGTTCCTGGTATTTAACCTATCCCTGAGGGCATTCAAAAACAGATAAATATCCCCGCAGCTTGGATCGGGTTCAGGATTAATTTGACTAGTACCCTATAATTTTTAAGCTGGATTAACCAACCACCGTGTCGTTGCACTATTTTTCAAAATAAGATTCTCGGGCAACTTCTGTAAACGGTTTTCATGCGCATACGTCTAATATGGAACAAAAGGGAATCGGGAAGTCCCATGCTGCACCGAAGGAAATTGTAAAGTTTGCGATAAAAGGGGGCGATTGCGATGAAAAGATATATTTACAATATTATCGGACTGTTGGTGTTGATATTGTCATGCGCTCTGCCAGCGTACGCGGCTGGCCCTGGAGGTTATCACGGGTCTGGCGGCAACCAGGGGTCTGGTGGGTATCACGGGTCTGGTGGGTATCACGGGTCTGGTGGGTATCACGGGTCTGGTGGCTATCACGGCGCTGGAGGCTACCCGGGGGGTGGCAGCTATCATGGGGGAAGCTATTACGGACACGGCGGGAACAATGGGCATGGAAATTCGTATAACTTTGGTTTTTCGATCGTCCCAGGATGGGGTGGATGGGGGCCAGGGTGGTGGGGTCCTCCGGCCTACCCGTACTATCCATTATCCCCGTACTATCACCGCCACCGGTGGTAGTTGTCCCGCAACAGCCCCAAGTGTATGCTCAGCAAAATCAGCAGGAGTCCGGTTATTGGTACTACTGTCAGAATCCCCAGGGGTACTACCCCTACATTAAATCCTGCCCGGACGGTTGGCTGAAGGTGGTGCCCGAAACCGTTCCACCCGGCAGATGAGGAAAGGCTCGGAGAAATGAAACTTAAATGCGCTACGGGCATACTGTCGGTCGTGTTGATGCTCTCCGGTTGCGCCACGTTCCCGCCGGGCCCGAGTGTCATGGTGCTGCCAGGCAATGGCAAGTCCTTCGATGCATTCCAGGCCGACGACTCCGTCTGTCGTCAGTGGGCGCAGAACCAGACCGAAGGGAATGCCAACCAGACCGCCAATGAAAACCTGGCGGGAGGAGCGATCGTCGGCGGAGCGTTGGGAGCAGCTTCGGGTGCTTTGATCGGCGCTGCCTCTGGAAATGTGGGGCCGGGCGCTGCCATCGGGGCAGGGGCTGGTCTTCTGGGAGGTGCAGCCCTGGGTTCGAACCAGGCGTATGGCGCCGGCGGAAAAGTCCAGCGGCGTTACGACAATGCTTACCAACAGTGCATGTATGCCAAGGGGAA
>CAZSGL010000211.1:0-3056 GCA_964606265.1 uncultured Anaerolinea sp.
CCACCGGGTTGGCAGTGGCGCAGTAGATGCCGCACACTTCCGGGATGGCTTTGACAGCGTTGAGCACGTTGATGGGGTAAAACCCCTCCCCCAGGAAGATGATGAAGCTGTGCCCGGCACCGATCTTCAACGCGTTCTGGCGTGCGAGCGCGAGCATGGCGTCATCCGTGCCGGAGGAACGCACCAGGCATAGTGTGGAGGCTTCGCAGAATGCCAGCCCGAACTTGATGCCCGGGACGCTGCTGACCAGCGCCTCGTGGAGGTCTTCCACAGTTTTGATGAAATGAGACTGCCCGAGGATGAAGTTGACCTCTGGCGGTTTCTCGACCTTCACGTTCAGTAATTCCATTTGCCGCTCCTAGCGTTTTTTGCGTACCCCGAGTGGTAGATCCGAGTGCTGTGCACGGTCGTTATTACCGGGGCTTCCAAATTGTGCGATGCGCGACGCCTTAGCAATACATGTTCATGCGTCACTTAAGGATTGCAAGGATTATGCCAGTTCGCCGTTCCTGAGAGGAACTCAAGATAAGGTACAATTGGGTGGATTTCAGAAAGGATGCCCCATTGTTCGAGATCACCTTCTTAGGCACCTCCGCCTCCGCCCCCTCCCCCAAACGCAACCTGCCGGCTTACCTGGTGCAGCACGACGAGCACCGCTTCCTGGTGGACTGCGGCGAGGGTACGCAGCGCCAGATACTGCAATCCGGCGTGGGCTTCAAGCGCCTCAACCGCATCCTTATCACCCACGGGCACCTCGATCACATCCTCGGGCTGGCCGGCCTGCTCTCCACCTTCATGCGCTGGGAAAGCATCGACAGCCTGGAGATCTACGGCTGCTCCAACGCCCTCGACCGCATCCGCGACCTGCTCTACGGCGTGGTGCTGCGCGGGCAGAAACCCCCCATGCCGGTGGCGATGATCCCCATCAAGAAGGGCGTCATCATCGAGGAGAAGGATTTCACCGTCAGCGCCTTCCCGGTGCTGCACCGCGGCTCCGATTCCTACGGCTACCTCTTTGAAGAGAAATCGCGCCAGCCCTTCCTCGCGGAAAAGGCAGATGCCCTCGGCATCCCCTTTGGTCCGCTACGCGGCAAACTGGTGAAGGGTAACGCAATCACGCTCGAAGACGGACGCGTCATCACCCCTGAGATGGTGATGGGCGAGCTGCGCCCCGGCACGCGCCTGGCTGCCATCGGCGACCTCGGCGAGACCGACAGCCTGGTGGAACTGCTGAACGGCGTGGACGGCATCATCCTCGAATCCACCTACCTGGAAGAGGAAGCGGCTATGGCGAAGGAGTTCTCGCACCTTACCGCCAAACAGGCTGCCAGCTTCGCCAAACAGATCGGCGCCAAAACGCTGATGCTCACGCACCTCAGCCGGCGCTACCGCGACAAGGATGTGCTGGCAGAAGCCCAGTCTGTGTTCCCGGATGCCAAAGTGGCGCGGGACTTTGACACGTTTCAGGTGAAACGAGAATAGTGAAAAGAGAATAGTAAATCCTTGAACAAATCCACAGCACTCTCACATGAGGTGCTGTTTTTATACGGCTTCTACCCACGCAATGTGCAGCCTGGTGACTAAACTCAATCATTGACCTCTTGTTTAATCGGAGTATTATGATACTAATTAGTGTATTATTTACAGACAGGAATCGGGGCTTTCCGATTGCGGTTAAGCATGATCGAGGCAAAATGAACGAAAAGATAGAAACTGTCATCATTGGCGGCGGGCAGGCTGGCTTATCTGCCAGTTACTACTTGCAGCAGCAAGCCCATGAGAATATCGTGCTGGAGCAGGCAGCGCAACCTGCCAATGCCTGGCGCAACGACCGCTGGGATTCTTTTTCACTGCTCACACCCAACTGGTCTTTTCGCCTTCCTGGGGCAGAATATGCCGGCGACAACCCGGATGGCTTTATGCCAAAGAACGAGATCGTCACCCGCTTTGAGCAATACGTCCAGAACGCCCGGCTTCCCGTGCGCTTCAAGGTGCACGTCAACTCTGTTGAACGCTCCGCCGAGGGCGGTGAATACCTGGTGAAGACCGACGCGAACGAGATTCATGCCCGCAACGTGATCATCGCCACCGGTCTGTTTCAACAGGCCAAAATACCGGCTTTCAGCAAAACGCTTTCGCCAAAGATACTGCAGCTCGCGGCGGGGCAATACCGCAATGCGCAATCCCTGCCGCCGGGAGCGGTACTGGTGGTGGGCAGCGCGCAATCCGGCGCACAGATTGCGGAGGAGTTGTACCAGAACGGCCGCCGGGTGTACCTGTGCCTGGGGACTGCCGGACGCGTTCCGCGACGCTACCGCGGCAAGGACGTGTACGAATGGATGCACCTGATCGGTTGGCTCGACCGGACTGTGGACCAACTCCCCTCCCCTGAGGTCAAATTTGCCGGCAATCCGCACGTCAGCGGCAGGGATGGTGGTCGTACGCTCAACCTTCACCAGTTTGCGCGCGATGGCGTGATCCTGCTGGGTCACCTCGCAGGGGGATACGGTGACCACATCAGTTTGCAGATGGATCGTAAAGAGTGCCTGGCAAATGCAGATAAGGTTGAGTCCGACCTGGTACATCGAATCGACGACTACATAGAGAAAACCACTACCCCGGCTCCATATGAAGAGATGCCGGTGCTGCAGGATGGATACAGCCAGGAGGAGATCACGGCCCTCTCGCTGGCTTCTGCCGGCATCACCTCGATCATCTGGGCGATCGGCTATAGCTTTGATTTCAACCTGGTGAAGCTGCCGGTTGTTGATGCTGATGGCTTCCCTTTGCAGAACCGCGGCGCTACGCGCTATCCCGGCTTGTATTTTACCGGGCTTCCATGGCTGCATAAATTCAAATCCGGGCACCTGCTGGGCATGGCGGAGGATGCCGCCTACATCACTTCGATGATCACAGCCAGGCAATAAAATAATCCGCATTTCTCCCACTCCAGGGCTATCCGTTAACATGACTTTTGGCGTTTGACATTCATCTTCTGCCGTGATAAACTGTTGACAATTACATAGCCCCACAAGGCACTTCTATCCAGAGAGGCG
>CAZSGL010000212.1:0-3010 GCA_964606265.1 uncultured Anaerolinea sp.
AAGCAAACCGGTTTGCTGGAATTTATCGATGCCGGCACCACATACCTTGAGCCTGCTACCGAAGTGGTCACCGACTATACCGGTGCGATCGCTGAGACAAATGGCACTCCTCCAGCCGTCGATGGCACCACCGATGCCACTGTGTGGCACACTGTCATGACTGGCGTTGACATCAAGACGGTAACGATTTCCCCCGGAACCAGCGGTGGTTTTTCCGTTGATTTCGAGCTAACTCCGAATGGCACAGAAGTTTTCAAGAATCACACCACCGCCAATGTGAGTAAGTACCTGGCGATCGTGCTTGATAAGAAAGTTATCTCCTGCCCTTCAATTAGCAACGCGATCACAGATGGCAGTGGACAGATCACCGGCTCATTCACCTCAGACCAGGCAAACAACCTTGCTATCACGCTTCGCTATGGTCGCTTGTCTGTACCGGTGGAAGTAGTTGAAAGCCGCATCATCGGACCGACATTAGGTGCTGATTCCCTCAATAAAAGCCTCGTCGCTGGATTAATTGGATTCATCATTGTCGCCATGTTCATGATCCTTTACTACCGCTTGCCAGGTCTGGTTGCGGTCGTCGCCATCGCAATATATGGCGCCATCACTTTTGCCCTCTTTAAGATGATCCCGGTCACGCTGACATTATCCGGTATCGCTGGATTCCTCCTCTCAACAGGCAGTGCACTTGATGCGAATATCCTCATCTTCGAGAGACTCAAGGAAGAGTTACGTAGCGGTCGAACCCTTAAACAAGCTATTGAATTGGGTTGGAAACGCGCCTGGCCGTCTATTCGTGATTCAAACATCGCCACAATTATTACCAGTGTCATCCTGTTCTGGTTTGGTTCGCAATTTGGTGCCAGTATCGTCAAAGGTTTTGCACTCACGCTAGCCATCGGTGTTGTGGTTTCTCTGTTCACAGCCATTGTGGTAACGCGCACATTGCTAAGTATTACAACTGATGCAGTCAAACCGAACCAGTACCAAAAATTGTTCGGTGCAAGGAGCTCTGAAAATGCTTAATATTCTTGGAAAACGTTACCTGTTTTTTGCCCTTTCCTTGCTCATTATCATTCCTGGTCTGATCTTGCTGGCGGTTAACCCATTGCCGTTGTCAATTGATTTCAAGGGCGGAACGCTCCTCGAACTTAAGTACACCTCTGGTGTGCTTCCCACAACCGAGGAAGTTAAAGCCATATATGATGAGCTGGGTATTGTCGATTCGCAGATTCAGACCAGCGGTGGAGACACGTTGATTCTCCGTTCATCCGCCCTCAGCGAAGAGCATCGAACTTCAATCATCGCTTCATTGACAGAATTATCTGACCAGGAAGTGATTGTCCTCAAATCAGACACAGTCGGACCCTCGATTGGTGAGGGTGTAGCCAAACGTGCTATGCTCGCAGTAGGTCTTGCAGCTCTCGCGGTTGTCTTTTACATCACCTTTGCCTTCCGCGGAGTTCAACACGCCTTCCGCTACGGAATTTGTGCGATCATCGCCATGGCACATGATGTTTTGATCGTGCTCGCCCTCACTGGTTATGGCGCGCGGCTCTTCGGATGGCAGATAGACTCGCTTTACCTCACAGCCCTGCTTACGGTTATCGGTTTTTCCGTCCAGGATAAGATTGTTGTCTTTGATCGTATTCGTGAGAACTCTGGTATCTACCGTAAACTTGACTTTGAAGTTCTTGCCAATCACTCGATTGTACAAACCCTGCAGCGTTCGATTAACACTCAGTTAATGACCGTGGAGTTCCTACTCCTCTCACTGGCGTTATTTGGTGGTGTGACCCTGCGTGAATTCGCAGTCATCCTCCTCGTAGGTCTTCTCAGTGGTACTTACTCCTCGATCTTTATCGCTGCACCAATCCTGGTGGTTTGGGAGAAGCAAGAGTGGCGCACCTGGTTCAAGCGGACTCCCCGTTCAGCTTAATCAATTTCAGGGTTCTGGATTTTCTCCAGAACCCTTTTTATTTTTTTAGGTTACTACGGAAAGGATAAGAGAATGCGCAAAGAGATCATCTTGATCACCGGAGCAAACGGAGAGATCGGGCATGGATTGATCTCCTATCTTGGAGAATCAAAAAAGTACAGCATTGTCGCTATGGATGTACAGCCGTTGGACAGCACTTTGCTCCCGTATTGCGAGCGCTTCATCCAGGGAGATATCCTCGACTCAATGCTTCTCGGCCGGCTTGTGGCTGAATTCGAAATTCGCACAATTTATCACCTGGCGTCCATTCTTTCCACCAAGGCAGAATACAATCCCGAAACTGCCCATCGTGTCAACGTTGAGGGTACCTTAAACCTTTTGCGGTTGGCCGTGGAACAAGCTTCCTGGCAGGGGCGGCCTGTCAAATTCATTTACCCCAGTTCTATCGCGGCTTATGGTTTGCCGAGTGTTGAAGAAAAAGAGAATGCCGGTAAAGTATCAGAAGAAGAATGGAATAAACCCATCACCATGTATGGTTGCAACAAACTCTATTGCGAACACCTCGGTCGGTACTACACTTCTCATTACCGCCAATTAGCCGCTGACCACAACAAACACAGTGTTGATTTTCGCTGCCTGCGTTTCCCGGGTCTCATTAGCTCAGTTACTGTACCCACGGGCGGAACCAGTGATTATGGACCGGAAATGCTGCACCATGCTGCCCAGGGAATTCCGTATGCCTGTTTTGTCCGCCCGGATACCCGCCTCCCCTTCATGGTGATGCCGGACGCTGTCCGTTCTTTGCTCGAATTGGAATCCGCTCCGCGCGAGTCACTGACCCAGTTGGTTTACAATGTCACCAGTTTCAGCCCTTCAGCGCTTGAATTTCATAACTACGTAAAAAAATCCTTCCCGCAGGCAGTTGTAACCTTCGAACCTCATCAGGCTCGCCAGGCGATTGTGGATAGTTGGCCGGCGGATGTAGATGACTCAGCCGCCACCCGCGACTGGGGTTGGAAGCCTGAATACGGCGAAAAGCGAGCATTCGAGGAATACCTGATCCCTTCG
>CAZSGL010000213.1:0-1083 GCA_964606265.1 uncultured Anaerolinea sp.
TTTTTACACTCTCTAGTTCTCGTGCTAATTACCGGTATAAACCACGCGGTAGATGCGATCTCCCTTGTCATCAGAGATGTACAGAGCGCCATCACCACCGACGATCACGTCTGCTGGGCGGCCCCAGGTGTCGCTGCTGCCGCAAGTGGCTCCTTCCGCACGCCAGCCGGTGACGAACGTTTCGCTGCCAACCGGAGTCTCTCCATCCAGCAGGATGCGTTCGACCTTGCAATCGCGGATACTGGCTGCACTGGTATTCCACGAGCCATGATACGCCACATACAGACTGTTCTTGTATTCCTTGGGGAACGCCAGGCTAGCCTCTCCCAGTGTCATCCCCAGAGGAGCGCTATGCGCCAGGTCAGTGAACAATGCCGGCACCACATTAGCCAGTGAACAGTCAAACCCATCGGGGATGGCGAGCCCGGTCTGGTTGTCGGCAACTTCAGGGATACCGCCAGAATTTAAACCCAGAACATCCGTGTAGCAGTACGGCCAGCCGTGAGATTTATTGCCCTGCACCGGGATGATGATCTCTTCAGGCGGTAGTGAGTCAGTCGTCCCCTGTGAATCCAGCAGGTTATCACGCCCGTTGTGGTTCGCCCACAACTGACCTGAAGGCGTCCATAAAAAATCCACACTATTGCGCAGACCCCACGCCCAGACTGCCTGCTTTTGGGCGTCAGGATCATTCGCAAACGGGTTGTCCGCCGGGATGCTACCGTCAGGGTTGAAACGCAGGATGGCTGCCCGGCGCGGGTCGGTCTCCGCGCAGAGATTGCAACTAGACCCCGCACTGACGTAAAGCATTCCGTCAGGTCCAAAATGCAGGGTACGCGAGGAATGTCCTCCCGAACCGGGGATGTTTTCTGTAACCGTTTCCATTGTCTCCAGGGAGCCGTTATTGTCTCCATCATGCATCCGGCTGACTCTACCTATCTCTGCAACATACAACCAACCGTCTTGCCATTCTAATCCATGTGGCCCATTGAGATTATTTGCCACAATTTCCGTCCCATCTGCCAAACCATTCTTGTCGCGGTCCGCTAGGAGTGCGATCTGCCCGCTTCCATATAATGAAAC
>CAZSGL010000213.1:1183-2963 GCA_964606265.1 uncultured Anaerolinea sp.
TCTCCAGATATTAAGACACCTTTAGTCTCATTTTCTTCATCATAATACAAATAACTGGGTTTTCAAGCTTGATCCGCGAGATTTTGTATTACTGACCCTGAATAATGTCTTCAATTTACTATTTAAAAAATTATGATTTCATCGATGCAATTTATCGACTTGGTGCTATACTTTTAAAGTTCGTAGCCTTACAAGATATTTACAAGGAGATGAGACAATGGCTGAAAGTGGCGGTAAGAACGATAAAGGCAAGAAAGAACAAAAGAAAAAACCCAAGTTAACCATCAAGGAAAAGCGGAAGGTGAAACAGGAGAAGAAACACCCATCCTCCACGATTTAAATCGACAATTTCCTGCCTAATAAATCATCAATTGGTCAGGGTTATTCAATGGACGCTCCTGAAAGGGAGCGTTTTTACATACAAGTCACTTATGGATATACTTACTAGAAATGGAGTCACCGGTGAATCGACAAAAAATCAGGGTAAAAGCGCTGGCATGGATCGAAGATAAAGACATGCTCTTCGTAGTCAGGATGCACGATTCGGTTAAAGGGGATGATTATTACCGCCCCGTGGGCGGTTCGGTAGAGTTCGGGGAACGCTCACATGAGACTGTAGTGCGTGAGGTGCGCGAGGAACTGGATACTGCCATCGAGTTGATCGCTTCACCGTTCGTTGTGGAAAATCATTTCGTGTGTGATGGCGAAGCGGGTCATGAGATCGATTTTCTCTTCCCCGCGCGCTTTACTGACCTCGCCTTCTACGAGCACAAAACCTTCCGCCTGGTGGAAGCCAACGGCAACGAAGCAGACGCCCTGTGGATCCCGATCGCGGATTGCATCAGCGGTGCTCTGCGCCTTGTGCCTGAGGAACTGCCAAATTATTATGCCAACCGCCACAAGGGACATCATCATGGCAAATAGATCCACAAAAAGCAGATTTTGGAGTTTGACCGTAAAACTGCTTACTGGATTGGCGGCACTGGTGCTGGTTGCAATCGTGGTTCTCGCTGTCGTTTTCCGATTAGTAGACAAAAGGAGCGGAACCATCATTTCCTCCGGGGAGAAACGCGCATACCTGCTGCATGTGCCCGACAGTTACACCAGCTCAACTGCCGTTCCGCTGGTCATTGCCTTACACGGTTTTGCCGAGTGGCCGGCGCACGAAGCTCTCATCAGTCACTGGAACGACGTGGCTGACGAAGAAGGATTCATTGTGGTTTATCCCTCGGGGACTCGCTTCCCCAAGCGCTGGCGCGCTTCAGGCACTTCTGATAATGGTGATGATGTCCTCGTCGATGTGCGCTTCATCTCGGAGTTGATCGACCATCTACAGGCGCAGTACAACATCGACCCAGCGCGCATCTACGCCAATGGTCTTTCCAACGGGGGCGGCATGTCTTACCTCCTTGCATGTTCATTGTCGGAACGTCTTGCTGCGGTCGGGAGTGTTGCCGGCGCTTACTTGTACCCCCTGGAGGATTGCACTCCCACCCGACCGGTTCCGCTGATGGTTTTTCATGGGACATCCGACCCGGTGGTACCCTACAGCGGTGGACCATCGCGTTCCTTTGACGTACCCTTTCCCTTCATCCCAGCCTGGGTCAAGGGTTACGCGGCAGTGAACCAGTGCGATCCGGTACCGGAATTATTTCCATCAAGCGGCAACGATATCAGCGGGATGCGTTACACAGGTTGTGACCAGGATGCCGAAGTGGCTTTCTACTCGATTGCTGGAGGCGGGCACTCCTGGCCTGGCGGGGATCCCATCCCGGCCTGG
>CAZSGL010000214.1:0-2712 GCA_964606265.1 uncultured Anaerolinea sp.
CCCCAGGGGACGACACCGGTGATGATGAGGGCGGGGATGACGGTGAGGACGGGGGAAAGGACAAAGAGCAATTTATCCGCGTTTACTGGGGTGATCTCTTCCTTGAATATTAGTTTAAGAGCGTCTGCAATTGGCTGGAGAATGCCGCCCGGACCGGCACGGTTGGGTCCGATGCGTACCTGCATGCGCGCCAGCACCTTGCGTTCGTAAAGGGTGACGTAAGCAAAACCGATGGTCATGCCGAGGATGATGATGAGACTTTTTACGAACCATTCGATGAGGAGTCCCCAGGTCATAGCGCACCTCGCTCGGGTTGAGAGTCAGGAACGATCACTTGCACTCCTGCGGGGGATGAAAGCGGTATGCCGCTGCTGCGGCTTACCAGGAGCACGCCTTCAGGTTGATCAGCGTTGATTTTTACCACAGCCGGGTAATCACGATCAGCGATTTTGAGTGTGACCATTTTCCCATCAGCAAGCGCTAATTTCTCGGCATCTTTTGGATGGATGACAACTGCCTCTTGAGGAGCGCGCTTCATAAGAAGGGGAGTAAGGGTCATCAATTGACCGTGGTCATATAAACGATCTACTGGCACAGCAAGCCATTCGTCATTCTTTACTTTTATTTTGGCGGGAATTGCGGAGCGGGCGGGCACATCCCTGCCGCCGGCAAGATGGAGATGCATGCCGAGACCGAAAGTATTGCTGGAGGCGGTGCCGCCGTAATAGGCATTGGTATCTCCAATGGCAGGCAATTGTTCTTTTGCGGTGAGCAGTTTGGTGAAATCATTGTTGGCAAACGCCAGGGTGAATAATTCTTTGTCGGTTTGAGGCAGAGCAGGCTGACCCAGGTGCAGCATCACTGCGGAAAGGACGTGATGATCTGCCTTTGTGCCTTTAAGCGCGGGCACGGCTGCCGCAAAGTACTGGGCGCGGCGCTCACCGGAGATGTATGACCCGGAGCGTTCCACCGCTGCCTGTACCGGGAAGACCACGTCCGCCAGTTTGGCTGTTTCTGTGAGGAACAGCTCCTGGACGATGACAAAGCCGGCGCGCTGCACGGCATCCTTGAGCAACGGATCATCCGCAGCGGGGTCAACGCCGATGAGGTAAAGACCCATGGCGTTATTGAGTGTGGACACCAGGTCAGCATCCGGCTGGATGCCGAGTTCGTAAGCCGCCTGGTCATTGGCACGCGGCCAAACCGGGATGAGCCCGTTGTTAGCGCGTCCAAAATGATTGGTCTTCACCAGGTATTCAGCGCAGACTTCCGCCAAGGCGGAGGTGTGGCTCAAACCCATGCCATCGCTGCCGTAGAAGATGACCAGGTTTTCAGCGTTGGAGAATAATTTGGAGGTCTCCTCGTCATCCTGGAACAATTCACGCAGAGCATCTGCGGCTTCACCGTAATCAAAACGCCGCTGGAGGGTGGCAAATTTATCAAGACGGGTCTTGCGGGCATTGGCGACGATTAGGGTCACGCCGCGCTGAGCAGCCTGCTTGACACGCAGCCACCACAGGGGGGCTTCCTGGTGGAGATCGCTGCCGATGACGAGAATAACAGAACCTTTTTGCAGGTCACCCAGGTTCGAACCTGAGGTCATCCCAACGCGGGATACCCATTCGCCGCCGCCCATGCTGGTGTAAAGAGCGATTCTGCTCACGGTATGATTTGCGAGCGTCTTCGCAACGAACAAATCCTCGCTGCTGACGCGCCCGGAAACGAGGGTGACGAGATTGCTGCCGGCGGCTTTGATCTTATCCGCGGCGGCAGTGAGGGCTTCCTGCCAGGAAACGGGCGTGAGTTCACCGTCCTTGCGCAGGAGGGGCTGGGTCAGTCGTGCAGAACTGTTGGCATAGTCGTAAATGAAGCGACCTTTATCGCATAACCAGATCTCGTTGACTTCTTCGTTCTGGCGCGGCATGACGCGCTTGATGACGGTTTTCCCGCCGCTTTTGGCTTCACGGCGCACATCGTAAGTGAGGTTGCAGCCCACGGGGCACTGCGAACAAATGGAAGGCTTGTGGGTTAATTCCCAGGGGCGGGCGCCAAAGCGGAAATCGCTGGTGGTCAACGCGCCAACGGGGCAGATATCAGTAGTGTTGCCGGAGAAGATGGAATCAAAACCAGGTTCTGAGGAAGTGGCTATTTCCATTTTCCTGCCGCGGTTATAGAAACCAATGACGGGGTCATCCACCACCTGGTCCTGGAAGCGCACGCAGCGCGCGCATTGGACACAGCGTTCGCGGTCGAGTATGATGAGGTCGCCGAGTGGGAGATGTTTTTTGGCGCGGCTCTTCTCGTCCAGCAGGAAGCGGCTGTCTGAGGATCCGAATGCCATAGTGAGGTTTTGCAGGGGACACTCACCGCCTTTGTCACAGACCGGGCAATCCAGCGGGTGAGAAGTGAGCAGGAACTCGAGCACATCCTTGCGGGCAGCTAACACCTTTTCCGTGGCGCCCCACACCACCATTCCTTCGGAAACGGGAGTGGTGCAGGCGGTCTCCAGCTTGGGCCAGAAGGTGATCTTTGGGGTGCCATCGTCATTCAGCACCGGGGCACCGGTGGCGCGGTCGATCTGGGGGCGCCCGATATCCACCAGGCACATGCGGCACATACCCACGGGCTCCAGCTTGGGATGATGGCAGAATACCGGAATGATGATGCCAGCCTGCTTGGCGGCATCCACGATGAGCGTTCCTTCAGGAACAC
>CAZSGL010000215.1:0-2704 GCA_964606265.1 uncultured Anaerolinea sp.
TGCACAGCATCCCGGAAGCCAACCTCGCAGCCATTTGTGATATCAAGCTGGATGTAGCCCAGGCAGTTGCGGATAAACTGGGGATCCAGCGTGTGGTGCAGGATTACCACGAGCTATTGGCGGATAAAGACATTGAAGCCATTTTGATTGCTTCAAGCACCGATACTCATGCCTTCATTATGAAGGATGTGGCAGCGGCGGGGAAACATATTTTTTGTGAAAAACCCCTTTCGATGAATCTTGAAAGTATTGATGACGCCCTGGCTGCTGTCGAAAAAGCCGGGGTCAAATTGCAGGTGGGGTTCAACCGCCGCTTTGACAAGAGTTTTCAGCAGGTGCACCGCATTGTGGATTCTGGTGAAATTGGTCGACCTTGCGTTCTGCGCATCACCAGCCGCGATCCCGAACTCCCTGCCATGGAATTCCTGCGCGTCTCCGGCGGCATGTTCCTGGATATGTCCATTCATGATCTCGACATGGCTCGCTTCCTCATCGGTGAAGTGGAAGAGATCTACGCTGTCGGCAGCGTGCTGGTAGCGCCTGAGCTGCATGAGATTGGCGATATTGATACCAATATCATCAACTTGAAATTTGCCAACGGTACCCTGGGCACCATCGACAACAGCCGCCAGGCGGTCTATGGTTACGACCAGCGCCTTGAGGTTTTCTGCTCCAACGGCATTGCCCTGGCAGGTAACGAAACCGAAAACACAACTGTCATTGCCAACCCGGCAGGTTTCCATTCCGCCCGCATTCCGCACTTCTTCATGCAGCGCTATGCCCCCTGCTATGTGGAAGAAGTCCGCCAGTTCATTGAATGCGTGCGAGAAGACAAGCCAACCCCGGTAACCGGCCTGGACGGCCGCATGGCCGTGGTATTGGGTATGGTCGCCAACAAATCATTAAAAGAAAACCGTCCAGTCAAGGTAAGTGAAATTTCCGCCAGGTGACGCGGACTGAATATGCCTTCATATGAAGGACAGTTAATTAAAGTGTCAGGAGTTGATCGATGAAATTAGGCTTTCACAGTGCCACCACAATGACCAGCAGTCTTGAAACTGATGTGGAGATCACCTCCGCAGCAGGTTTCAAAGGTCTCGAAATTTGGGCTGCCAAGATGGACGCTTACCTCGCCGCGCATTCTGTCGACGAGTTGCGCAATTTGTTAGTCAACCACGCTGTCCTTCCTTTGGCGATCAACTCCATCGAGTTCATCGGTTTTCGCGGCGATGAATACCCCTTGATCCAGCAGCGCTGTGCGCAACTCAGCCAGCTTGCCCAATCCATCGGCTGCCCGACGATCGCGGTTGTCCCCAGCCCCACCCCCGACCGTTCCATGCTTTGGCCGCAGGTTGTCGATGAATATGTTGCGGTCCTGCGTGACCTGGGCGCCATCGCCGCCGCATACAACATCCGCCTGGCGTTTGAATTTCTGGGTTTTGGCTGGTGTTCTGTCCGTACTCCCAGGGGAGCCGCGGAGATCGTCCAAAAAACTAACCTTGCTAACGTTGGCATGATCATTGACGCTGCCCATTTTTATGCGGGTGGTGCTAACCTGTCGGAACTTGAACACCTGGATGGGAAGCGCATCTTCGCCTTTCACATTGACGACCTCGAAAATACTCCCCGTGAAGCCATCAGCGATGCCACCCGCTTGTTCCCGGGTTATGGCGTTGTGCCGCTGGAAAAGATTTGCGCGAACCTGCGCGCCATCGGTTATGACGGTCATTGCACGGTCGAATTATTCCGCCCGGAATACTGGCAGCGTGATGCCCTGGCAGTGGCTCGTGAGGCTAAAACCTCAGCGCTCAAAGTGTTGTCTCCCTACTTTAACGTCGAACAATAATTCAAAAGAAAACTTTATCCGTATTAGAGAATGGCAAACATAAAGTGACACAAAACACCCCCTTAATAAAGCCCGGCGAAAGTGATTATCTTAACTGTATTCGCTGCGGGTTGTGTTTGGCAGTTTGCCCAACCTATCAGGAATACAAGAATGAGACCGCTTCTCCCCGCGGCAGGGTAGCCCTGGCGCGCAAGGGATTGGATGGCGAACTCGAGTTAACTCCCAACCTGATCGAGCAGATGTACGGCTGCTTCGCCTGCATGGCTTGCAACGACATTTGCCCGGTGGGCATCCGTCCGGCTGACCTGGCGCTCGACATGCGTTATGTTCAGGAGCAGCTTCACCCGGCTGCCTGGAAGGATAACCTCTTCGATGCTGTCGTCGGCAAACCGGGACGGTTGGAACTGGCTACACTGCCGCTGCGCCTCTACCAGAAATTGGGCATCCGCCGCCTGGTGTATGCGTTGGGCATCCGCAAATTGATGCCCAGGCAGTTGCGTGATCTTGAATCCATGCTGCCGCATCTCCCGCAGCGTCCCATCCGTCAAATTTTACCGGAGGTCACGCCAGCCAAAAAGGAAAGTCATTATCGCGTCGGGTTCTTCCTCGGCTGCGCCCAAAGCCTGATGTTCTCAGATCAAAGCCTCGCCACCGTCAGGGTGCTGGCGCGCAACGCTTGCACCGTCATCACCCCCAAGGACACTGTCTGCTGCGGCATGCCGGCTGCGGGTTATGGGCGCCAGGACCTGGTGATTAAGCAGGCCAGGCTGAATATCGCCCTTTTTGAGAAAGCCGATGTGGAAGTGATCGTTACCGATTGCGCCACCTGCGGTTCCAAGCTCAAGGAATATGGCGAGA
>CAZSGL010000216.1:0-2693 GCA_964606265.1 uncultured Anaerolinea sp.
TCTCACCCATGCGCACGATCAGGCTGCCCAGCGCATCCACCTGGATGGATTTGGATAGCGGTGCGATCTCATCTCGGATCACCTTGCGGATTTCCTGCTCGTAACCTGAAGGTCCGGGGGTTTGTGTGAGTTTTTGAATGAGGCTTTTCATTGTTTCTCCCTGTTTGGATGGTTGTTTACGGTTCAGGATCGGTCAACCGCGAGAAGTTCAAGTGAAATATTCTCAAATACAAGTCGCATCAAGCGGATGGTGTTCTCCCAGTCCTGCACCCGAGCCATCATGATGGCGGTGTGAGCGTAGCGCCCTGGGATGGAAATGGATATGGTGGGAATGCCTGCACGTGTTTTATGCAGCGCGCCTGCATCAGTGCCGCCGCCCCCGGGTTGCCGGAATTGGTATGGTATACCGTTGCGTTTGGCAGTCTCAGTCAAGAAGCGCACCAGGCGCGGATCGGATATCGTGCCGGCGTCAGCAAGGTAAATGGCAGGGCCAGCGTTTAAGCAACAGTTGTACTGCACATTTTCTTCCCCATCCGGTCGCGGCAGATCAATAGCGGGGGTTGAATCGAGCGCGAACGCGAAATCCGGTTGAAAAGCGTAAGCCGCTACGCGCGCCCCGCGCAAACCCAGTTCCTCCTGCACGGTGAAAGCTGCCATAAACTCCACGTTATCAGGCACATGTTTGAGCAGTTCGATCAGGCTGGCTACCCCCAGGCGGTCATCCAGCGCTTTGCCAAATATCGTCCCGCCTGCCTGGTGGAAGCGTGTGGCAAAGGCGGCGTAATCCCCCACCTTGACCTTGGATGAGTTGGCAGGTGCCACATCAATCCGCATGGCGGATTGGGCGACAGTACTGTGAATCTCGCTCTCCTCCATCAGGTGAATGGGTTTGCTGCCAATGATGCCGGGGATCTTTTCCTTGCCGATGGTTACCGTTTTCGATAGCATTTGCCGTTCATCAATACCGCCGACCACATCGAAGGAGAATAATCCATCGGTATCTTCATCCACGATCATGAACCCCACTTCGTCCATGTGGGCTGCCGCCAGTACTTTCACCGGGTTGGTGGTCTTGCCGCGTTTGAGCGCAAGCAGGTTCCCCATGGCATCCACTTTGATCTCATCGCAGTAGGCTTCAATCTCTTTGCGGACAATAGCGCGAACGTTGCCTTCGTTTCCTGAAACCCCATCCGCGTTGCTTAATCGTTCCAACAGCTTCAAATGAGGCGGGGTGATCTTAAATGGGGTGCGCGATGAATTATTCATGATTGAACTTCTCAAATAAGGAATTGGCAGATTCCGTTGTGAGCTGGCTGATGAATCTCGCCAGCAGGCGGCCTGTGCGGTAGATATCGTTAACCGAAACCAGTTCCACCGAGGTGTGCATGTAACGGATGGGGATTCCCAACACCATATTCGGGATCCCCTCGGCGGTGATTTGCATCATCATCGAATCAGTGCCTGAACTTGTAGGCATGGTTTCCACCCCGTAGGGCATATCCATTTCCTTGGTGATTTTTGTAAAGGAGTCGTATAGCGCGGGATGGATGTTGGCGCCAACCCCTATCGAGGGACCTTTGCCTAACGGGAAGGAGCGGTAATCGTTTGACCCCGGACCCTTGGCAAATGTAACGTCAATGGTAACGGCAATTTCCGGTCTAATGGCATAAGCTGAGGTGAGCGCGCCAATTCCGAGCAGTTCTTCCTTGATGGTGGCCACTGGCCACACATCCCATGCCAGGTTATAGTTTTTCAATTCTTCCAGGCAGATGGTAAGAGCTGCCACAGAAGCGCGGTTGTCCAGGCTGTGACCTGCCACGTAGCCGCCATCCATCTCAAAGGATTTCTGGGCGAAACTGACAAGATCTCCGGGTTGGATCAACCTGTTTACTTCAGCTTCGGTCAGCCCGGTTTCCACGAAAAGGGTCTTGTATTCAGGCGGCTTGCCGGCGGATTGACTCTCTAGGAGCCGGTCAGGCACAAGTTGAACGATACCCGCGATCTCGCGCTTGCCGTGGATGGTCACTGCTTGCCCGGGCAGGATGCGCGGATCAATTCCGCCAATATGAGTCACGTGCAAAAAACCGTCCTTGATCTTGCTCACCATTACCCCGATGGCATCCATGTGTGTCGCGATCATGATGCGCGGGGCTTTTACCCCAGGGCTGGCTTTACGCAGTCCATGCAGGCTGCCCAGCGGGCTGGTGGAGAGTTCATCCACCAGCGGGAGCCATTTTTTGGCGATCAGGTCACTGGTGCGCGTTTCAAAGCCGGAGAGCCCGGGGCTGTCTAGCAGGGAGCGAAGAAAGGGCACGATGTCATTCATGGTTATCCTGTTTTCGTCTATGGAATGGTAGTCTCAGTCGGAGTCGCGGTTGGTGTTTCGGTCGGCGGTGGCGCAGTATCGCTTGCCGTCGCCGTGAAAGTTGGAGTAAAAGTTGGTGTTCTAGAAGGCGTGGAGGAGGGAATGAAGTAGGTGGCACTCGGGGTTGGGGTAGGACCCGTGGTTGGGGTCATGGTTAACGTGAGTGTGGCAAAGAATACCGTGGGTACCGGTAAGGTGGGGGTCATGTAAATTGGATTATCGGTAACGACCATCTCAACAGTGGGAGTTCGCGTGGGTTGATTTTTAACAGTGTTGCCTATCCAGGCGATGATCAATCCCAGCAGGTAACACGGGATCGTCGCCAGGA
>CAZSGL010000217.1:0-2686 GCA_964606265.1 uncultured Anaerolinea sp.
ATTGCATGGTGATGCATTGTGAACCTTCACCGGGGATGCGCGTGTTCAGCAATCCGCCGATGATCCCCACCAAAAAAAGAGGTTGAACTGATAACCGCGGAGAGAGATCCTCCCCCGCCGATGACGGGCTCTGGGTTTGCATGCGGTTATCGCCAACCAGCCCGGCATACAGGGCAGCCTCACCTTCCGTGATCACCTTGGTGAATGTTTCCTGCAAGCCCGTATAGAGTTCCGGCATCACAGTGAGGCTCATGCTGCCGCCTCACTGTGCTTCAAAACAAAACCCAAAACCGCAGTGTTGAAGGCTCCGGGTTGTTCCATACAGATGGCGTGCCCGCCGTGCGGGATGATGAGCAGTTCCGCGCCGGGGATCTCACGGGCTATGATCTCTGAATACTTGCGGGATTTGAGAATATCCAGCTCACCCACCAGCACCAGGGTTGGCGCGTTGATTTTCTTTAACTCACCGGTAAAATCGATTTTCGAAAAAGCCAGCATCAACTCTTCAGCGGCCTTCAGGTCCATCTGGTGATATTTCTTGCGCGAAGGCTCAATGATTCCCTTATTGGCAGCGATCCACGGCTCTGAAAAATTGGCAGGGAAGGTCACCTCAAAAAGGGTGTCTGCATCGTTGTTGTGCAGGGCGCTCATCCAGCTGGCACCCATCACCTGCAGCATTGGGTCGATCTGGCTGACCGCCGAGGAGACGATGAGGCTGCGGGCGCGCTGCGGGTATTTGAGCGCGAAGGTCATGCTGATCTCGCCGCCATAGGAAATGCCGCCGATATGCGCTTTTTCAATGCCGAGCGCGTCCAGCAATCCCGCCAGGTCATCCGCGTGCTGCTCCATGGAATAGGGACCCGCCGGATGATCGGACTGCCACATGCCGCGGCAATCGTAAAGCAGCACGCGGAAGTGTTTTTTGAACTCGAGCACCTGGTAGCCCCAGCTGGCGGTGGACATGAAGATGCCATTGGAAAGTACGATCACATCCGCGTTTTCCGGACCATGAAGCTCGTAATATATCTGGATGTCGTTCACTTTCACAAAGGGCATGAGTCGTTATCCTTCTTATGCCGGCTCGAACGCCAGGAATGTCTTTTTGGCTTCGCCTTCACCGCGGTCCACAAAAGTCACCTTGAGCGGTGTGCCGATCTTGATCGACGCCGGGTCACAGGCATTCACCCCCAGGATCAGGGCGCTTACCATTGGACCTTCCTCGGTCTTGACGATGCCCACGGTGTAAGGGTTCTTGCGGTCGTATCCTGCTTCGATCATGGCGGTTGGTGCGATAAACACATTGGTAAAGGCTTGCAGTACACCCTTCCCGCTGAATTCAACCCACTCCATGTCAGTAGAGAAATTAGCCGGGTTCATCGGGCGCGGCGGTAAAAAGGTCTGCCCGGTTTTGGTATCACGCGATCCCATCAGGCGGTGTTCATTTAATGAGTTGCTGTAGGTTGTGTGAGTGAACTGGTTGTCCATTTTCAGTTCCTCCTCTCGAAGATGTGCACCACGCAGGTCTGACCTGTGCCGCCCACGTTGTGGGTCAATCCGTATTTCAAAACGCCTTCCAACTGGCGTTCCCCTGCCTCGCCGCGCAACTGCTTCCAAACCTCAACCACCTGCCCCACGCCTGAAGCGCCCACCGGGTGTCCCTTGGATTTGAGACCGCCGGAGAGGTTGATGGGTTTTTTGCCTGTACGGCTGGTTTCGCCGGCTTCGGCCATTTTGCCGCCCTTGCCGGGTTCAAAGAATCCCAGGTCTTCGCTGGCGATGATTTCCGCAATGGTGAAGCAGTCATGCACTTCTGCAAAATCAATATTCTTCGGCCCAATGCCCGCCATCTTGTAAGCCTGTTCGCCTGCCAGTTTGGCTGCCGGGATGCTGGTTAAAGTGTCGCGGTCGTGCAAGGCGCCGTCGCTAGCCTGACCGGTGCCTGCAATGTACAAGGGTTTGTCTGTAAATTTCTTCGCCAGGTCTTCGCTCACCAGCAGCGCCACCGCCGCGCCGTCAGAAACCGGCGAGCAATCGTACAGACGCATTGGCCACGCCACCGTGGGGTTGGCGCGTTCATCATTAAGGAACGCCATTTCGTCCGCCCACTCCGGGATTGGCAAGCCTTTTTTGGCAGCGCTGGCTTTGCGGTTTTCCATTAACGTGGAAATCTTTGCCCCAAACTGTGCTTTTTCATTCAAGGAACCGTTATTGTGGTTCTTAATGCCCACCTTCATGAAGGTTTCCTGCGTGGCGCCATACTTTTCCATATAGGCAGTCGCCATGGCAGCGTAGAATCCCGGGAAGGTAAAGCCTGCCGGAATCTCATACTGTTCATCCGCAGCGGTCGCCAGGGTATCGGTTACTTTTTCGATCGGCAGGTCGGTCATTTTCTCCACGCCCGCCACCAGCACAATATCGTACAGCCCCGAGGCGATGGCAATGATCCCCTGGCGCAGCGCTACGCCCGCGCTCGCGCAGGCATCTTCCACCCGCGTAGCCGGGATGGGTGTCAACCCCGTCCAGCTCGCCAGGATGGGCGCAATGTGCCCCTGGTTTTCGAACAGATCACTGCTGTAATTGCCCACATACAAGGCTTCAATTGCCCCGGGACCGATCCCCTTATCTACAGACCCCAGCATTTCCACAAAGGCTTCCACAAAGAGATCACGTGAGCTTTTCCCTTTGA
>CAZSGL010000218.1:0-2680 GCA_964606265.1 uncultured Anaerolinea sp.
CCACCACACCGGCGATGTTACTTCCGCAATGACAGACGTACACTCCAACTTTTTCTTTCACACTTGCCTCCATTTCTCCGTGATCTATCTCAAAGACAAATTAGAGTGCTTCAGTAACAAGATCGATTAAATCCAATACTTTTAGTTTTCCTTCCAGAGATGTGGTCTTCACAGCATCCTGGAACATGGTGTAATCCTTGGGGCAGGTTACGATGAACTGGGCTACATCGTTAAGGGCGGCTGCTTCCCGTATCCTGTTCTCGCTGGGTCTTTCTGTTTTTACTTCTTCATCCAAATAGATTCGTCCACCACCAGCTCCGCAACAGAAACCGTTTTCGCGGTTGCGTGGCATTTCTGTGATTTCGCAGCCTGTGGCGTTGATTACTCTTCTCGGAGAATCATAGACACCGTTGTACCGGGAGAGGTAACAAGGGTCGTGATAGGTTACCTTCAAAGCCAGCTTCCGGTTAAACTTCAATTTTCCAGACTGGATCAGCTGGTCGAGAAGTTCGGAATAATGCATCACTTGCCGACCCTGCATTATGTCATCAGGGTATTCATTCTTTAGAGTGTTGTAAGTATGCGGATCGGTGGTGATGATGGTCTTAAACTGTGCTTTTTGAAGAGCTTTACAATTCTGCTCAACCAAGACCTCAAATAAACCTTCTTCACCCACCCTGCGCACATCGTTGCCTGAATTGCGCTCGCTATCAAATAAAACTCCAAAGTTCAAACCAACTGAGTGAAACACCTCTGCAGTCTTGATAGTTAACGCGGTCAAAGATGGGCTAAAAGATGCATAGTCCCCGACAAACCAGAGATACTCAACAGGTTCTTTAGTGGCGTCCTTAAGCTCAAAACTGAGAGATTTGGTCCATTCCGAACGCATTCTCGCGGATTTTCCAAAGGAATTTCCATACCTTCCGAGATTTGCTAATGAAGTCTGGAGCAAGTCATCAATTTCGCCCTCGTTGACCAACGACCTGCGCATGGCTACAACATCGGAAATGTGGTCGATGAATGCGGGACATTTCTTGACGCAGGCACCGCAAGTGGTACAAGCCCACAATACGGCGGGAGTGATGGTATCCCCGATCAGTTTTTTGCCTGGCTCTACTCCACTCAAAATTGCCGCGCTATCCCGGTTGAGGGAATCCCTCAAATTCAAGATCACCTGCTTTGGGTTCAAGTCCAGTCCAACGGCATAGGCGGGGCAGGCATCCTGGCACCTTCCGCACTCGGTACAGGCATCACCATCCATCAATTGTTTCCACGAAAGATTCTGCAATTTATCCCCGAAAACCAGGTTATGGTCAGCATCCTCCTTCAAACCCGCCAAGCGTCCCATTGGCTCCAATTTGGAGAAGAAAATATTGAGCGGGGTTGTAATGACATGGAGTAATGTGCCCACCGGTAAGGTCAGGAATACAAACGCAACCATCCCCAGGTGGAAATAATAGAAAACGGCATGCCAGGTATTAATCACATCAACCGAAATGGTGCTGCCAAGGAAAATCTGCGCGATCAACCAGCCAAAAGGCATCCACCAGCCGTAGGTCATATTTTCTTCGATCGCCAAGACTGCAAGGCGCGACCCTTCTATGACAGGTCCCGAGAGGATGATGATGGTCAGCAGGATAAGCGTGAGACCAAATTTGCTTTCGAGGGTGAGCTTTTCCGGCTTGATTACCAAACGCCTGTAGGCTGCCATACCCGCACCAACAAGGAAGGCGACCGCGCTCAGATCCATGATGAGTTTGAAAACCAGGAATACAGTACCTTTTAAGAACCCAGGGAAGATATACGCATTCAAAACGCCAATTGGGGTACCCAGAAATAGAAGAAGCATCGACCAGGCGATGAGGATATGCATGATCCCGGCATACGGCTGTGACAGGATGCGAACCTGAAACAATGCCTGAGTTATCAGCTTCCATAATCGCTTAAGGATTTGGTCAGAGCGTTTCTCCGGCTGACCAACGCGGGTCCAAATACGGGCACGGTTTACGATCCTCACCACCATGACCAGGAATGCAACCGAAAGGATTCCATAAATAAGAAAATGGATCCATTCCGGTTCAATACCCCAAAAATCAGGACGATTTGGCATTTATCCTCCCTTAAGTTCCTCAATCGACCGGATCAATTCCTCCGATACATCCATCAAGTCTTCGGTGGTGCCATACCTGGCGTAATCAAAGATTGGCGCTTTCGGATCTGTGTTCACCGCAATGACCATCTCACTTTGACCAATGGCTTCAACATGTTCAGGGGCACCACTGATCCCCAAGGCAAGATACAATTTTGGTTTCACGGTTTTTCCGGATTTGCCCACGAGGCGCGTGGTTGGTATCCAACCCTGGTCGACCACCGGACGGCTGGCACAGAGGACACCGCCCAACGCGTCGGCCAATTCCTGCGCCAGGCCGACATTATCCTCATTTTCGATTCCCCTGCCCACCGCCACCAAAATTTTCTCCTTGGTGATATCCAAATCATCTCCAGATGGAAGAATGACCTCTTTCATCACAACCCCGCCGCTTTCCAGCTGCGGGACAGGATATTTTGTTACCGCGGGAGAGGCTGAGGATTGTCCATTTTCAGGTTTGAACTTGCCTGGCAGCATAGTCACGATTGCCCCATCTGCGGGCAACTTCCCCTGCACATAGATCTTTCCGCT
>CAZSGL010000219.1:0-2634 GCA_964606265.1 uncultured Anaerolinea sp.
AACCCCAGGCTTTGTAAACGATGATAAAGAATAAAACGATCGCTGATATTGCACCGATTCCAATGAGGATTCCAATGAGGCTGATCCAGAACCACATGAAGAGCGTCTTCATTTCAGCCACTTTTGGGTCGTCCGGGATGACCGGAGCAATATAGGTCACTGGCGGGGGAGCAATCGCAGTGCTTCCCACAAGCGTTGCAAGCTGGGTCTGCCCAATGGGTGCCCAGTTAGCCATGCCGCTGGTCCACAGCATGGTAGCCGGGGTAATCACACCACTGGCAACCAGTTTATTGATCTCGGTCTCTTCCACCGGCCCAACCTGTTGATTGTTAAGCGTGTAATACCACATAGTTATCTCCTTTTTTCCCTCACGAATGTTTTTCTGATTAAATGATTATATGATATTTCAATAAAAATGTTTCCTTCAATAGCGTTGTTCTAATAACATCAAAGCGCAACTGATATATTTCAATTGATCAACATCCATCATTACAAAACTTTGGGGGAAATTATATTTCTTCCATTCCTCTTGGCATCATATAAATAATTATCGGCGTCTTCTATCAATTTCTCAATGGATTGGTCTTTATACTCCGCAACTCCCCCGCTGATGGTCGCCTTTAAATCAGCATCAAACGCCGCGTCCTGGATTGCTAGTCTGATTTTCTCAGCCACAATGCTGCCTTCTGCGGCGGAACAATCCGGCAAAATGATCAGGAATTCTTCCCCGCCATAGCGGCCAACGATATCCGTTTTTCGCACCGACTGCTGGATCAGTTTGGCCACCTGGATTAAAACCTGGTCTCCCGCCAAATGACCATACTGATCATTGACCAGTTTAAAATGATCAATATCCATGAGAATCACACTTAATGGCTTTTTTGTCCGGTCGCTCCGTTTCATTTCATAATCCAACCGTTCATACAGAATTCTTCGGTTGAAAATCCCCGTCAATGCATCAATGGAGCTTAATTCGACCAATTTCTCGTTTTGCTGCTGCAGCAAGCTCTCAATCCGTTTTTGCTCCGTCACATCAAACACGATACCAACCAGCATCTCAGGCTTGCCGGCATCATCCCGTTGGGTAATCATTCCGCGGTCATAAAACCATACCCAATCATTATCCCTGGTTTGGATTCGATAGGTTGTTTCATAAACGTCGGATCTTCCATACAAATGGTCGCGCATATTGTTCATCACCTGGTCATAGTCTTCCGGATGAATTTTATCGGTAAAAAACTCAAAGCCAATATCGGTGGGTATCTCATCTATGCTGTAACCCAAAGCTAAAACCTTGGCGTTGTTAAATATCACCCGGTTGGTTTTTATATACCAATACCAGTTACCCAGGTTGCCCACCCAGGGAAAATTCAATAATTCCTGGAAATTTCTTTCCTCCTGGATTGCTTTCAGCAGGCTGTGCGATTCGCGCAACCTGGTAATTAATTCTTGTTTTGATAAGGATTCATATGTGTCGGTCATCGGATTTTTTTGTTACCTCCAGAAAAGAAAGATAACCAGAAAAGCCATTCGTCCATTAGGTTATTAATCCTGGTTTTCAGTTTTTTGCGGCATCACTCCCAGGTCTTTCGATCGACGCTGCGGTTGCGCTTCTTTTCCGCCTGTTGTTTCTTTTTTTCCAACCGCTCCAATTTTGCCGACAGGCTCGGGCGTGTCGCGTGTCGTTTCACCGGCGTCAGTGCCGCTTTATCAATCAGATGCTCCAACCGCTCCAGGGCGTCCTGGCGGTTTTTCTCCTGTGAGCGGTAGCGTTTGGCTTCGATCACCAGCACACCTTCGCTGGTCATGCGCTTTCCAGCCAGCTTCATCAGGCGTTTCTTTAGTGGTTCATCCAATATCGTGGTTCTCAGCACATTAAAGCGCAGTTGAACTGCCGTCGCCACCTTGTTCACGTTCTGACCGCCCGGTCCTGAAGCGTGAATAAAGTTAATCTCAACCTCGTTGAGCCATTGTGCTTCGAATTGAGTTTCCATTGACTTAACTATACATCCAGCCCGGTATTAAATTCAACATTATACATTCCCTTTTTTATAATCGTTTCACATTTATAATTACCTCAATAGTTCAATTTAAAAACAATCAATAATGATTGCGAGGAAGTATGGCCGATATTTATGCTGACGATTTTTCGATCGATGAACTGCTTCAATTGAATGCCCGCAAGATCAGCCCGGAGAACGTTGCCAAATTCGAAGGGTACATGGCTGAGATTTTCACTGCCATGGGGATGGATATTGACACCCCCTCGACCCACGAGACTCCCCGCCGCTTCCTTGAAGCGCTGATGGAATCCACCAGCGGTTATGAGGGTGATCCCAAGTTGATCAAGGCATTCCCCAAGGAGTGCCTCGGCGAACCTGACTGCCGCCTGAGCCAGGTGATCGAAGGTCCCATCCATTTCCACTCCCTTTGCGAACACCACGTCTTCCCCTTTTACGGTGAAGCCTACGTGGGTTACGTTGCGGATGAACGCATCCTCGGCATCTCCAAGCTCACCCGCCTTGTGCGCCTCTACACCAAGCGTTTTGCTGTCCAGGAACGCATCGGTTACCAGATCGCCGATACCCTGGAAGCGGTTATGAAACCGCACGGTGTGGCGGTCTTCATGCGCGC
>CAZSGL010000220.1:0-2624 GCA_964606265.1 uncultured Anaerolinea sp.
TTAATGGGTATAATACTTAAATACAATTCCTGTTCCTGGAGGCTTTATGACCGATCTCGACCTCCGTCCCTTGCAACCTTTATTATCCCAAAATGCTCATAAAGGGCGTCCCTTTCTCCTCCCCGCCCTGTTCGCTGCCCAGGAACTCTATGGGTATATTCCGCAAAACGCAGCCACTGAAATTTCCAGGGTATTGTGCGTCCCCCTGGCCGATGTCTTTGGGGTGATCGACTTCTATACCCTCTTCCACAGAGAACCCGCAAAGAAAACCATACTCCACATTTGCAATGACCCGGTTTGTGCCATGGCGGGTTCTGGTGCGCTGCTAAAAGAGTTTTCGAGCATCAGAAACAAACAGGATTACACCATCGAAAGGGCGCCATGCCTCGGTCTTTGCGAACACGCCCCAGCTTTGATGATCAAGGACGTGCAGCGGGGTGACGTGAGCACGAATACACAGCGGGGACCGTTGGAAGATATCGGTCAAAGGCCGTACGGCATCATTGGCGGAGAAGATCGCCGGATAACCGTAAACTGCGGCAAGCAGCGTGCCACAACCCTCGCGGAATACGTATCATCTGGAGGATACGCTGCTTTAAAGAAGGCGCTCTCCATGCAGCCAGCGGAGATCATCAATGAAGTCAAAGCTTCCGGGCTGGTCGGTCGCGGCGGTGCAGCATTCTCCACCGGCATAAAATGGGAAGGCGCCGCGAAGGAAGCAGCTCTGCCTAAATACGTGATCTGCAACGCGGATGAAGCGGAGCCGGGCACATTCAAGGACCGTGTGCTCCTCGAGGAAGATCCTCACCGCATCATAGAGGGACTGGTGATCGCCGCGTACGCCATTGGCGCTCACGATGGCATCATCTTCCTGCGCGGTGAATACACCAATGCGTTCACAGAAGTTACCCTTGCGCTTGCAGATGCCAGGCAGGCCGGTTACCTTGGGGAGGACATCCTCGGGTCCGGGTTTAACCTTGAAATCGAGTTGTTCCGCGGCGCAGGGGCATACATCTGTGGTGAAGAGACTGCGCTCTTCGAAGCTATTGAAGGAAAGCGCGGCTTTCCACGCATGAAACCCCCCTTCCCCACCTCCAGGGGATTATTCAATAAGCCGACCGTCATCAATAATGTGGAAACACTGTGCAATATTCCCTCGATCCTTACCCTTGGCAGTGCCGGTTACCGCGAGCAGGGAACGGAGAAATCCCCTGGCACAAAATTATTCTGCCTCTCCGGGGATGTTAAAACCCCCGGTCTTTACGAGGTGCCTTTTGGCGTCACCCTGCGGCATCTTATTTATGACCTTGCCGGAGGGATGCGCCCGGGAGGTACACTCAAAGCCATTCTGCTTGGCGGTGCCGCCGGCGCGTTTACCAATGAAGTCGCCCTCGACGTAAAATTAACCTTTGAAGACCTGCGTGCCAACGGTCTCCCGCTGGGCTCCGGGGTGGTCACTGTGTTCGACAACTCCCGCGATATCCGTGATGCCGTGTTACGCATTGCCGCCTTCTTTGCCAATGAATCATGCGGCAAGTGCTACCCCTGCCAGATCGGCACCCAGCGGCAACTGGAGATTATCCAGCGCCTGGCTGCGGGGAAACTAATTAAAGGCGATAACGAGCGCCTGACGGATATCTACTGGACGATGACCGATGCCTCCATCTGCGGATTGGGTCAGTCGGCAGCGTCCGCTGTGCTGAGTGTGCTCAAGCTTTGGCCGGAACTCTTCGAAGAGTCCCGCTCAAAATGATGGCGAAAGAGGGAATTATGGCGGATCAAATTACCCTGACCATAAACGGGGTGGAGACAACGGTGCCGGCTGGAACGATAATTTTAAAAGCCGCTAAACAGCTTGGCATTACAGATATTCCCACCATGTGTTATCACGAAGCTTGCACTGCCAATGGATTGTGCCGCATCTGCGTGGTTGAAGTTGAGGGATCACGCACTCTCGTTCCCTCGTGCTGCACGCCGGTAGCCAACGGTATGAAAGTTCAAACCCGCACTCCCAGGGTGGACCGTGCCCGCCGCACCCTCCTGGAAATGCTGGCATCGACCGTGGATCTTTCAGACGCACCTGAAATTGAGCAACTGATCATAGCGTATTCTGCTGATCCCGAGCGCTTCCCGGGCGCACAGGCAAGGCGTTACCCGGTACTGGATGATAATCCGATGTATATCCGTGATTACAGTAAATGCATCCTGTGCTGGCGCTGTGTTCAGGTATGCGCAGAGGACGCCCAATATACCTTCGCCATCAACTTTTCCGGTCGCGGGTATGAAACGCGCATCAATACCTTCTTTGAAATACCCCTATTAAGCACAACCTGTGTGGTTTGCGGGCAGTGCGTGGGAGTTTGCCCGACCGGAGCCCTCAAACCCAAACGGGAATGGCTGCTCGAACAGGGCAAACCGATGGAAGAGATCATCGAACTCACCAAAAACAACCGTCCCGGCAAGAAACGTTCGGCAAGCAAGGATTAGTTAAAAGTCAGCGATTTATCCATCGGAGGCTGAAATGGTTCAACCCTCAAAAATCATCCCCACCACCTGCCCGTACTGCGGGGTGGGCTGTGCGCTTGAACTGCATGTGGACGAAAAGGATTTCATCTACAAAGTCA
>CAZSGL010000221.1:0-2618 GCA_964606265.1 uncultured Anaerolinea sp.
AATTTTCTTCATCGATCCCTATGCCAGTAAAGTCGTCTGAGTGCTAGTCATACAGGTAAATGTGGGAGATGTAGATCAATACACAATTTTGTTAGTTACGCCTGGTAATCTTCTTCTGCAGTATTATTTGTTTAATTGTATATTAACTATGAATGAAGTTATTATTCGTCTCTTTGCGTCGACCTTACGTGTTGCCACTCCGTTGATCTTTGCCACACTGGGTGAGTTGTTTTGTGAACGCGCAGGCATCCTGAACCTGGGCATTGAAGATACCATGTTCTTTGGGGCTTTTGTAGGATTTGCAGGTGCAGCAATTTCTGGCAATCTTTGGATCGGCGTTCTGGCTGCAGCAATTGGTGGAATTCTCTCCGGACTGCTGATGAGTCTGATGACCGTGCGCCTGGGGGTGAACCAGCATGTATCTGGTCTGGGGATTACCCTTTTGCTGACGGCACTCTCGTTGTTCGGTTTTCGGCTTATCTTCGGCGAGAACCGCGTCCTGCCTTCCATCACTCCTTTCAAACAACTGGAAATATTCTCCAATTCCGAAGTCCTGGGTCCAATATTTTCGCAATATACATTGACCTATATCGCAATAGCGATCATCCCAGTCGTCTGGTGGATTCTTTTCCGCACCAATTTCGGTCTCAATATCCGCTCGGTGGGTGACAACCCTGAAGCCACAGATGCTGCCGGGATCAACGTTTACAAACTGAGAACTTCAGCACTTGTGATCGGCGGCGCACTAATGGCTGTTGGTGGTGCATTCCTTTCTGTGGCTCAATTGGGATCCTTCACCTTCGGCATCGTCGCAGGTCGTGGTTGGGTGTGCATTGCCCTGATCATCTTCGGCAATTGGCATCCGATCAAAGTATTATGGGGTGCACTGTTATTTGGCGGTGTGCAGGCACTTCAGTCCAGGCTCCAGCTCACTGGACTGAAACTCCCCTACGAGTTATTCCTGGCTCTGCCATATATCGTAACCATTCTCGCGCTAACCCTGGCAGGCAGAAACGCCTCCTATCCGGCAGCATTACTAAAACCGTACAAAAGAGAGTAATGACCTGACTAAAAAGGCGTGAGAATACAACTCACGCTTTTTTATTTTTGAGAATTTAATACACATATAGAATGTGACAATCAACCAGACAGGACGCTATAACTATCACTTGAACTGTCAGACATATAAACCTACAATGGTGTTGTTAGGATAATAACTAAACAAAATAATCGGAGGTATTAATGGCTCAAGCTGATAGCGCGCAAGAAGCTTTCATGGATAAATTGAAAGAATACCGCAAACAGAGCAAAGCGGGTGGTGGTGAAAAACGCATTGAAGCACAGCACTCCAAAGGTAAACTAACTGCCCGGGAACGCATTGACGCCCTTCTCGATGAAGGTTCATTCCAGGAGATCAACGGTTTGATGGTCAACCGCCATACAGATTTTGGTATGGACAAAGAAAAAACCCCTGGTGATGGCGTGGTGGCTGGTTTTGGTAAGATCAACGGCCGCCGTGTATGTGTTTATGCCCAGGATTTCACCGTAATGGGCGGCTCATTTGGTGAGGTCGCTGGTCAAAAAGTATGCCATGTAATGGACCTTGCCATGGACGCCGGCGTACCTGTGATTGGCCTTAACGACGGCGGTGGCGCGCGCATCCAGGAAGGCATTTTCTCCCTTTTCGCCTACGGTGAATTGTTCTATCGCAACACCCTTGCCTCCGGTGTTGTACCTCAAATTTCCGTTATCCTCGGACCTTGCGCAGGCGGTGCAGTTTACTCTCCCGCGCTGACAGATTTCATCGTCATGACCAAGAACATCAGCAACATGTTCATCACCGGTCCCGAAGTCATCAAGACCGTTACCCATGAAGTTGTAGATGTTGAAACCCTCGGTGGCGCCATGGCACACTCCTCAACCAGTGGTGTGGCTCATTTCGCAGCTGAAGATGAAAAACAAGCGTTTGCCATCGTCCGCGATATTGTTGGCTACCTTCCATCAAACAACAAGGAATCCGCTCCAGCCGCAGAGATCACTGATGATCCCTGGCGCATGGACAAAGAACTGGATAGCATCGTTCCGGCTGATCCTTCTGTCAGTTACGATATGAAAGAGATCATCACCCGTGTTTGTGACAGCGGATCATTCATGGAAGTGATGGCAAATTTTGCCCAGAATGCTATTATCGGTTTTGCGCGATTACACGGTCAATCTATCGGTATCGTTGCCCAACAACCGCTTTTCATGGCTGGGTCGATCGATATTGATGCTGCCGACAAGATGGCACGCTTTGTTCGCTTCTGCGACGCCTTCAACCTCCCTATAGTCACTTTCTCCGATTCTCCAGGCTTCCTGCCAGGTGTCTCCCAGGAACATGGCGGCATTATCCGCCACGGCGCTAAAATCGTCTACGCCTTCTCAGAAGCCTCTGTTCCAAAATTAACTGTTGTTACTCGCAAGGGCTACGGTGGTGCATACATTGTTATGAGCAGCAAGCACATCCATGCTGATATGGTATTTGCCTGGCCGGGTGCAGAGATTGCTGTAATGGGAGCAGAAGGTGCTGTTGCCATCCTGTATCGTAAAGAACTTGCGGAAAAGAATGATAATGGCGA
>CAZSGL010000222.1:0-2611 GCA_964606265.1 uncultured Anaerolinea sp.
ACAAACCATTGATGAACGCGCTGCATAACCGGCGCGAAAAGATCGACAAAGGGCTTGAAGACGCACGCATCGCGGCTGATGCACGCGCCAACGCAGAAAAAGACGCCGAAGCCTTAATGGTGGAAACACAAGCCAAGGCTGCCCAGATGATCCGCGACGCCACTGAAAAAGCAGAAGCTGCCAACCGTGACGTGCGCCAAGCTGCTGAAGTGGAAATGGCGAATGCCCGTAAAGCCGGGCTTGTGGAGATTGAAACTGAAAAGGAACGCGCGTTGAATGAATTGCGTGTACATGTTTCAACACTTGCCATCGCCGCCGCCCAGAGGATCATTGGTGAGACTTTGGATACGAAACGTCAGCACGCGCTGGTGGACGAGTTCTTCTCGGGTATCAACTCCGGGAAGGTGGTAGTGCTGGAAGGCGCTGAAATGAGCGGCACCGACGCCGAAGTGACAAGTGCGCTGCCGTTGACCGACGTCGAGAAGAAAAAAGTGACCGGCGATGTGATGAAGAAGCTGGGCTCAAACGCCAAAGTGAGTTTTCATGTTGACCCCAATATCCTGGGGGGATTGATACTGCGCGTAGGTGACAAGGTTATTGATGGATCGGTCGTCAACCAGGTGCAGAGCCTGCGCGAAACCTTACGCTAAATCACCATTACAAAAGGGTTCACGCGAGAAATTCAGGTGAACCCTTTATTATTTAATCAATGGAAAATAGTAAACAACTTTCTGATCTGCTAATCGATCTCCCAATTCCTCACGAGGTGAGGGGGGAGGTTGCAGGTATTCAGATTTCGGGGATCGCTTTCGATTCGCGGATGGTGAAACCGGGCAATCTTTTCGTTGCTTTTCCCGGCATCAACACCGATGGGCATACTTTTATCCCCAAAGCAGTGGAGCAAGGCGCAGCTGCGGTGGTTGGTTTGCGGGAAGATATTGCCTGTGCTGTCCCTTATATCCGGGTGGAAAATACGCGTGAAGCTATTGCCCACCTGGCGGCATCGTATTATGACCACCCCGCACGAAAAATGACCGTGATCGGCGTTACCGGGACGGACGGCAAGACAACCACGTCCAACCTGCTTTACCAGATCCTGCGGGTCGCCGGCATCAAAGCCGGGCTGATCACCACGGTGAATGCACAAATTGGTGATGAGACAGTGGATACGGGGTTCCACGTGACCACTCCGGAAGCGACAGAGGTCCAGGCATACCTGGCACGCATGGCGGCAGCCGGGTTGACCCACGTAATCCTTGAAACCACATCGCATGGATTGGCGCAGCACCGGGTGACTGCCTGTGAATACGATATTGCCGTGGTGACCAACATCACCCATGAACACCTGGATTTTCACGGGTCTTATGAAGGTTATTTGGCTGCAAAAGCAAGACTCTTCCAGTTGCTGGAGGAGACGGTGGAAAAACCGCAGGGCAACCCGCGTCTAGCGGTGATAAACGCGGACGACCGCTCCTATGAACCGTTACTGAAAATCATCACAAGCAGGAAAATAAGCTACAGCACACGCGGTGAGGGTAATCTGAATGCAGTAGATATTCACCATTCTCCGAAAGGGCTTTACTTTACGGCAGAGATGGCAGGCGTGCACCAACCCATCGAATGCAATATTCCGGGCGAATTCAATGTGTCCAACTGCCTGGCAGCTTTCGCGGCAGCGGTGACTGGTTTGGGGATCGATGCGGCTGTGGCGGCTCAGGGGATCAAGGCACTTGAAGGTGTGCCCGGTCGCATGGAAGTCATCGACCTTGGGCAGTCCTTTACAGCCATTGTAGATTTTGCACATACGCCCAACGCGTTGAAGGTGGCGATTGATACGGCACGGGAAATGACGAAGGGGAAGGTAATTGCGGTGTTCGGCTCAGCCGGGCTACGCGACCGCGAGAAACGCAGGATGATGGCGGATGTTTCCGTACGGTTGGCAGATTTTTCGATATTGACAGCCGAAGACCCACGGACTGAATCACTGGACGACATACTGGCAGAGATGGCAGAGGCTGCCACCGCTGCCGGCGGGGTGGAGGGAATCAATTTCTTCCGTATGCCTGACCGCGGAGATGCTATTCGAAAGGGACTAGCGCTGGCAAAACCAGGCGACCTGGTGATGGCTTGCGGCAAGGGGCATGAGCAATCCATGTGTTTTGGTACTGTAGAATACGCCTGGGACGACCGGATAGCTATGAAGGCTGCGCTGGCGGAAATGATGGATATCTCAGGTTCAAAAATGCCAGCGCTGCCTACTTCAGCTGAATAAGATCCCTTTCAAAATACCTTATCGTTTCGGTATATGGTGCAAACTCCCGGTTTCTTTTGAGAAACCGGGAGTTATTGTTTGTGGAGTTTATGTTTTTTTGGTCAGTTAGCGGCTGGTGCCAGAGGAACGGTCACCACCACTGGGGCGGTAACCACCGCCGCCACCACTGCTGGAGCGGCCGCCACCGGAGCGGTTATCACGTCCGCCGCCACGATGATCTCCGCCGCCTGGTCGAGGTCTACCGCCGCCGCATCTGCCACCCTTGTCGTGTTCGAGGGCTCTTTTCAACACGTTCGGTGTCCAACTGGGAGATGTGAACCATGCCATCGATGCCGGGGA
>CAZSGL010000223.1:0-2555 GCA_964606265.1 uncultured Anaerolinea sp.
CGCAGCGGCGCGTCTGCCAGGGGTTGGGGTCGATCAGTTCAAGCGGGATTTCACGAGGTTGGTTGTTCATCAATAGCCTCCTGTTGCTATTTGAATGGTTCTATTCAGCTGCCAGTTTGGAGATCCGTCTCACCAGCTCCACGGCCGGGCAGTCATGGCACATTTTTACTGATGCCATATCGTGCAGTTCGCAGCCGTTGCAGGTCTCTTTTGCAGCCTGTTCGATCAATGACCATGCCGGTGCAGAACCTTCCTTACTCAAAATTGTAAAAATTCTGGAAACGTCTTCCGGTTTTTCCGACAGTTCAATCGCTGGGGAAGCCCTGCTTTTAGTAAGGTCCCGGTCAATCTCTTCTCCAAAATGTTTTAGAACCCGGGAGATAGAATTCCTGATGCCGGACGTCGTCATCTCTTTTTGCGCATATCGCATTGCCATCTTCACTCGGATCGCATCTGGAAGTTTGAAAAGTCCAGAAATTACAATTGGATCAAGTGGAATCTTGCTGGCGGCGATTAGCTCCTGGATCTCCGGTTCAAAATCGAGCAGTCTCATTCTGAAGTTGACATGCCCAATTGACCTTCCAACCAACCTGGCAATGTCCCTGATCACCCATCGGCTGGATCGTAATTTGGCGAATGCTCTGCCTTCTTCAATTGCATCCAGATCTGAACGCTGCAGATTGGCGATAATCGCGTCCACCAGCCGCTTGCCATCCTTCAAATTGTGAGGAGGATCCACCACGGCTTTGATCGTTGGAATGGATGCCATTTTCGACGCCCGCAACCGCCGCTCTCCATCCACCAGGAAGTACACCGGTTCCGGGTATCCTTCAATATCAGCATACGGTCCCTCAACCCTGATCGGCTGGATTAACCCATGCTCCCGAATTGATTCTGATAATCCGCCCAGCCCTTCCATATCAAAGTGTGTCCTCGGCTGTTCGGGGTTTGGCAGAATCTGCTCGACCGGAATTAGTTTAAAAGTCTCTTCAGATGGGCTCATGATTTGTCCTCTTTAAAAACCCAGGTTTAGCTTTCCCTGAATTTCCATCCCGGGTGGTGGTTCTGCAACACCTTCCTCGTTTAATACCGGCTTCATCTCATCCATCGCCTGTGTCGTTTGCCAGATCGATTTTGCGTGGGCCATGTAACGGGCTCTGAATTCGCGGTATTCCATCTCGTCTTCAGCCAGAAAATACCAGAAGGTAACTGTCACTTTTTTGGTATAGGGGTCGGTCTTGCGGTTTTCATGGTGACAGATCCTCACACCCTGCTTCCGGAAGGTTTCAATTTCCAGGCGCATCTGCCTGTCTTCTATCCCCGCCAGGTATGGGATCTTCTGTAGCTCAGCCAGCAGATCTTCCCGGCTGATGCCATTGGCTTGCCCTTTGTGATAAAGGATGATCCGGCCTAATGATTTATGTAGACCCACGGGCATGTCGTCGATGATCGACTGCAGCGTTTTCATTCGACCCACACTTTGATATCATAGGTGCTGCGGTTCCGGTCCACCCGGGTGACTTCACCATCAAATACATCTCCAGTCTCTTCGCTGAATACAGAGACCGATTCACCCGGCACTGGCAGGGGAATTCCCCGCCTTACAAAGATCCCGCTGGCATTGATCTCTTGATCGCGATAATTCACCAGTCGACCGGTCATGATCACTCTCCTTGGATCACCGTTCATAAAACCCTCTTACCTTTTTTGTTCGATATCACCTGACCATGCCCTTTGATGAGGCTGGATCTATCTTTATCGGCAGCTTCTGCTTCGTGAAACCTTCCGAGCTCACGTACCAGGGTGATGTTGGCCGCTTGTGCTTCCTGGATTGGGGTGATGCCGTACACCGATTCAATACTGAAATACATCGAGTATTTGCGATGGACTTTGGTCTCCGGCACTTCCACTTTTATAAAAGGAGCACCTTCGATCATTGCATCTGATACCAATCCTGCAATTTGCTGCCGGCCGACCAATTCCACCAGGGCATAACTGGCCATCACCGGCAGCTTTTCCTGGTATCGGCTGGGGGACCAGTCGCAGGTTACGGATTCGGCTTTCACGCCATAAAGAGACACACACCTTTTGAGGTGAAAGCAGCTTTGGCATGTTTTTTCTTCAGGGATTTTCATTTCGTCTGGCATAGCGTCTCTTTTTCGATATTGGTCATTTCATTTTTTAGGGCTTCGGAATTCTGACTCCACCAAGGTGCGCCGTACCTTGCAACGAGACGGGCATACACGCGTTTTCGGGCTGCGGCTCGTTTAGCTTCAAATCCTCGGCTGCTTTTAAGTAGAGATTTAAATTCTTCAGCCACAGCGGGTGGGATCAGGTTCTTACTAATCATTGGCATTCAGTACCCCGCCAGTTCTCGAGGTCGCTGCTTCAGCTTTCTCCCGTATTCCATCACAACGGGGGCAGAGATAATAAAACTGGCCATTACCGTGGAACATTGGGTATTCGTGACCAATTCCCTCACCTGCCAGCAGCACCAGTCTGCAATCCGCGCATTTGGCTTTGCGTTTGTTGGTTGGCCGGCTTGTTGCTTCGAT
>CAZSGL010000224.1:0-2553 GCA_964606265.1 uncultured Anaerolinea sp.
GCTTGCTGAACAATGAGGCGGCGAATCGCGCCATAGCGCTTTTCCAGGTCAAGCCTGAGTTGCTGGTCGATGAGCTCATTCATGAACTTATTCTCGACCCGCGCCCGATCGGCGTCCGTGCCTGAATCAAGCAATTCCAGGGTGACTTTGACATATCCTGCCTGTGCCGGCTCAACCCGGTTGCGGCATAATCCTGAGAGGGCGTAAGTGGCTGCGAAGACCGCTTCTTTTTCGTAAAGAGCTTTGCTGAGAATGACTTCAAAACCGCCTGGTTTTCTTTTGACTTTAGCGTCCATCAGCCTTCCTTTGCAGAGCATCTAATTCCTTGCGGGAAGTGATGCACACGTCCAGATCCTTCCGCAAACCATCGGCAATATCGTATCTCCAACCCTGGATAGCGATTTCTGGTCCGTTCTCGCCGGCAATAAAGCTGATCAGTAGGTACCGCTGTCTGAAAACTTGTCAAAATATCCTCTAATAATCGCTAAGTTCGGGAGTTTATCGACGTGGTAAAAAATGATGTAGTGTACAATGCCATGCACAGCCAAGGCAATCAATAGGCCCTCAAAAATCCCCAGTTTATAGACCAGAATACCGCAAAGGATGGCGAGCATCAGTGGATATCTGCCGAAATGAGCAACGTGCAACAGCCCCAGGATCATTTTCCAACCCGTAAAAATCATTATTGCCGCCAATGCAAATTTGGGCAGATATTCCAGATAGTGTGCATAGATAAGAAAAAACGTGATGACACAACCAATTACCAGAACAGAGAATTTTGTATAGCCTCCAGATAGTGCATTGGTGGTGCTTTTTGCCAGGCCATCCAGATTTGTCATTCCACCAAAGAAACTTGCCCCCATATTGGATATCCAGATAGCCATCAGGCTGTTGTTGCTGTTGCAATGGCGCTTTAATGGGTCCAGTTTTTCGATGGCTGCGTTACTCACCACTTGCTCTATGACATCAATAACGGCAAGCATTAAACAATAACCTATCGCATAAACCAGCATCAAATAATTCTTAAAATGAGGTATGGGGAGAGCGAGTTTAAGATCCACATCTTCAATGGTAAGCATGGGCGCACTGACGAATTGAGCCAGCACGACCCCTGAAACTATTAACGCGAAATATGGGATGGCTGGTTGGGTTTTTTTGTATTTTAAAAACAGAAATACAAACATCGCAAAAGCCATCAGTGAGATAAGGCTCATTTGTATGCGAGCCATATTCCAGAAGGTATCAGCGGATATCAGGTTGGCGGGAATCTCATATGTAAATAACAAAAAAGTTAGCGCGATCTTCAAGCCTATCCCTGCCAGAAGCCCCTCGACAAGGTAAGTTGGCACCGCTAACAGGATGTATTTTTGCCAGTTGAACTTCCATATTATGGCCTGCATGGCAGCCGTCAGGAAGATGAGAAACGCCATGTTCTCCATGCCAAAGTACGCGACGCCCATGGCCAGCACAGGCGCCAACCCTGCGGCAATGCCCGGGCAGCCGATATAGTTGCCCGGTCTGAACCAGGCATTGAGCCATCCGATCAAACAGGCGAACGCCACCGTCGCCAGACCTACCTTGATGGGATAGTCTGACATCATGGCAATGCCGATCGTCAGCGGTATTGCCATGACCCCGGTAATGATTCCGGACTGAAGATCGCGAGCGAAGTACTGTGCCTGAAATGCTGCTGAACCGATGATAGAACTGGGCTCTTTGCCGTCGCTGGGTCCTTGCACGATAGGTGAACTCATAAATTAACTCATTCTCCGAATCACAAATAAAGTTAGTTTTGCTCCGGTGATTACCACAAACCAGCGTCTCGTCAACTCTCAAGCGTCGGATAGAGACGAGATAGTTTTATCCTGGCATCCTCGGCAGTGAATTGCCAATTAACCTTCGCATTTTTGTTGTTTCTGAATTTCTGCCATGCCGCCGCCGCTTTTTTTTTAAACGCGGCGTACCGCCTCATGAGAGATGCTGCCTATGTAGTCAAGCTCGACAACCTTGATCTGCTAATAACCTCAGAGACCATCTCGCGAAACCCTCGGGTGGCTCACTGCAACTCATAGCCAATCCTCCTAATACCGGGTTCCCTTTGAAATGAAACAAATCATCCGGATAACCCATTGATATCACGCGTAGGGGCGGGTTTCAAACCCGCCCCTACCAAACGAACACGGTATAAGTTGATTATGAAGAATACATTCCACACTCTTTCAGACATTACAAGGTTGACATGACACTAGTAACTATTTAATCATAAAAAATTACCACAGAAATATTTTATGCGCCTCTGGTTTAATATCTATAGCCGTTATAATGTGAGTAATGCGCCCGATGCGCGTAGTGAGCCCAGTGCGCGCTGTGGTTTCTATGCGAATAATGGTTCCAATGCCTGGCTAACGTTAAGTCTTTCCCCTGGCTTATTTGAGGAAACAGATCGACGCTGTGTTTCAAATAGAGTGGCGTGTTGGGTTTGACCTCGTTAACTTGATTTGCCTGCGGTTGGGGAATAGGGGTCGCAGAAGCTGGCCAGATACCGAAAAATGA
>CAZSGL010000225.1:0-2553 GCA_964606265.1 uncultured Anaerolinea sp.
TTTGGAAAACTGTTCAGCTCAAGGGCCTCGGTCAGATTGCCACCCCTGTTGATGCACTCCTAATCCCAGCCCTCGAAAAAGAGCGGTCCCTGGAAGCATTTCAGGAGGTCATTGCCCGATTGCGCGCCCCAGATGGCTGCCCATGGGATAAAAAACAGACCCACAGCTCCTTGAAGACCTATCTGTTGGAAGAGACATACGAGGCGTTGGATGCGCTTGACCGCGGTGACCTGGCCGATTTGCAGGAGGAACTAGGAGATCTAATCCTCCAAATTGTCTTACACACACGAATTGCTGAAGAAAACCATGAATTCCAGATGGGGGATGTGCTGGAAGGTATTAACAAGAAGATCGTATTCCGTCACCCGCATGTGTTTAAAGACTGGCAGGTTGATGGAGAGACCCAGGTTGTTCAAAATTGGGAAACACTGAAACAACAGGAAAGAGACGACAATAGCGAAGAGCCCGCAAAAGGATTGCTCGAGGGGGTGCCGGCTTCGTTCCCGGCATTGGCGCAGGCACAGGCGATCCAGGATCGAGCCGCACGAGTGGGTTTTGATTGGCAGGAGATCAAACCTGTTTTGGATAAAATCCGCGAAGAGATAGATGAGATCGAGAATGCGGAAACAGATATTGAGGTGGCCAAGGAATTCGGTGACCTCCTTTTTGCCCTTGTGAATTTAATCCGCTGGAAGAAAATTGATGCGGAATCTGTTTTACGGCAGACAAACCTCAAGTTTAAAAAGCGCTTTTCATTCATAGAGAGGTCAGCAAAGCAGGCAGGTAAAAAACTTACTGAGATGACTCTCGAAGAAATGGATGTGCTTTGGGAAAGTGCAAAAGAGTTCGACGATTAGAACCGGAAACACCTCGTAATTAAATCTAGCTGACCGTGTCGATTATAATTATTTCAACACATTTTGTTGAGGTTACTCATGCCTAATCCGTTAGTTGAATGCATTCCAAATTTTTCTGATGCCCGCCGACCGGAAGTGATTGATGCCATCATTACAGAAATCAAGGCAGTTCCGGGTGTTCATTTATTAGATCGGCATTCCGATCTCGACCATAACCGGACGGTACTCACCATGGTGGGAGATCCCAAGGGGGTAGAGGAAGCGGCGTTTTTGGCAATCAAGAAAGCTGCGGAACTGATTAACTTGGACGAGCACACTGGCGCTCATCCGCGTATTGGCGCAACAGACGTGGTTCCGTTTGTCCCCATATCTGACATCTCCATGGTGGAGTGCGTTGAGATGGCCAGGCGGTTGGGGAAACGCGTTTCGGATGAATTAAGCATTCCGGTGTATTTATATGAAGAAGCCGCAACCACACCGGAACGCCAAAACCTTGAAAATATCCGTAAGGGGCAGTATGAGGGAGTAAAGGAAGAGATACTGACCAATCCTGCAAGAAAACCGGATTTTGGACCTTCTAGGCTTGGAACAGCCGGTGCCACAGTCATAGGCGCTCGCTCTCCATTAATAGCGTTCAATGTTTACCTTACTTCCAGTGACGTGTCCATTGCACAGAAAATCGCCAAAGCAATGCGAAATTCATCTGGTGGCTACCGGTATGTTAAAGCGATGGGTGTATTGGTTGACGGACGTGCTCAAGTTTCTATGAACCTGACAAATTTCAAACAATCGCCAATTGCGCGGGTGGTCGAATCAATACGGCGCGAAGCGATGCGTTACGGAGTAAATATTCATCATTGCGAACTGGTTGGATTGACTCCAAAAGACGCTTTGATTGAAAGCGCGGTATGGTACACCCAACTCGATGATTTCAAATCGGACCAGATACTGGAAAACCGTCTCTATGAAGTTTTAAGCGGGAATGCAAAGGACCAGGGAGATAATAAGCCAGATTTTCTGGATCAACTGGCTAGTGCAGACCCTACACCAGGTGGCGGTTCCGCCGCTGCCCATACTGGAGCCGCTGCTGCAGCGTTGGTGACGATGGTAGGAAGGGTGACGGTTGGAAAGAAAAAATATATTGGAGTAGAACCGCAGATGTATGCCATGATCGAACAATCTGAAATCCTGAGGAAGAAACTTACCCAGGCAGTAAAAGATGACGCTGCGTCCTTTGAAGGTTTCCTGGCTGCCACACGTTTGCCAAAAAATGACCCGGATGAAGTTGAAACTCGCGCGATCGCCATGGATAAAGCCACATTGCATGCTGCCATGGTCCCGTTTGAGGCTGCAAAATTGAGCCTGGAAGTTATACACCTGGCTTCACTTGCTGCCAGGATTGGCAATCTTAATGCTGTTTCAGATGCAGCCTCGGCTGGATATCTGGCACAGGCGGCATTAAGAGCCGCTGTAACCAATGTAAAAATCAATATCAAGGCGCTGCGCAACCCCCAGGATTCACGGGAACTCGTGGCGAATTCTGAAATGATGGAAACAGATGCGGAACAGGTGTTAGCCGAGATAAGGCAGAGCCTTTCCGAGCGGGCCGGGCTGTAAGTGCAGCATAAACAGAACAAGGGAGTAATGAATGGGTATTAAATCAGACCGCTGGATCCGAAAAATGGCAAGGGAACAC
>CAZSGL010000226.1:0-2549 GCA_964606265.1 uncultured Anaerolinea sp.
ATACTGGAAATATCTATCGGGCTGATGATCGCAAAGAATACCCCGAAGGCGATCCAGACACTTCCCATGATGATGGATACCTTTTTCTGCCTGGTTTTCATCGCAAACTGGTAATCTGTCACAGCCTGCTTACGGGCTAATTCCTCGGGCACACCCTGTGTTCTCAACTCTTCAAATTTCTTCTCGATCTCTGTGTTTGAACTTGGGACGAGAGGTTTTTTCTTTCTGAAAAAATAATACAGCAGCGCAATAAAACCGGCAAAGCCAACGATCTTCAGCAATAATGTCAGGGATTCATCATTCATGCGCGATCCTATCCTTCAATAATAAATTGTACAACCGTTGCTTCAATTTTATTCAATATAGACTTCCACGTGTTCCCCGCCATCATCATCCAAAACATCGATCACCTTGCCGGTTGTGCCACTTTGCAAAAATTCCAACAACTGTTTACGGTCGAGGCCATCAATTTGCGGAGAAAAACGGGCGCCCATCTTCATGCCGGCATTCACAAGGCTGACAGGCAATCGCACGTTAACGCGTGTCTTGCCTGATTGTGTATCGGTAACAACGACCCGAAACCATTGAGCAGCGGTTCGGGCTTGGGTGTCGGAGTCAGAATTAGAAGCGTTTCCTTTGGGATTTTTTTCAGAAATCAGGTCCAGCAACTCGATCCCTTCTTCAGCAGAGATTTTCCTTTCCTGAACCATTTTTAATATTTTTAATCTCTCGTTCGACGTTGCCATCCTTAATTTCTCCTGAATTAATTATATCCGATTAAGAATTACCCGTTCGAGATGTATTCTACAATCCGGCTTTCATTTCTTTCTTGACAGCGCTGTACAAGTTTTCAGCTTTTAGTTCACTCAATGAATAGCAGGGGGATTTCAAGTGTTCAGCCAGGGATTGGGCCAGACCCTGATCAAAGGCAGCATGCTCCATGTTGATGACCACACTGCGGATGCCATCAAAAGAGATCATATCAGCGAAGCGGAATCCTTCTTCCTGCGGCGAAAGGTTGCCAATGGATACATTGCCGGCCCCATCCGTTAAGACGATCAACAACGGCTGTACATCCGGATGGAGGATATGTTCACGCTGGAGAACTTCGTATGCCATTTTTAACCCTGCAGGTAAGGGTGTTTTTCCGCCAACCGGGATCTCAACCAATGCTTTTTGAGCCAGATATACGGAATTGGTCGGTGGAAGGACCATCGTAGCACGATCTTTCTGGAATACGATCAATCCAACCCGGTCACGGCGCTGGTATGCGTCTGTTAATAATGAGAGGATCGCACCTTTTGTGGCTGCCATCCGTTCTGCAACCGCCATGGACCAGGAAGCATCCACCAGGAAAAGCACCAGGTTGGCAGCCCTCCTAACCCGCACTTTGCGCTGGTAGTCCATGGATTGAACTGCGAAGGCGACCTTTTTCCTTTGTTCCGTCCTGCGGGATTGAAATGGAGCAGCAGCCCGGATGGTTGCGTCAAAAGCCAGGTCGCTGATATCACCTTCTGCCGGCCGGGCTTGAATATAGCGGCCGCGTTTCCGGTCTGTGTGAGTTCGAGATCGTCTTCCCCCGTGCTGACGTACCAGTTTATCTAACGGAGTATCCAGCCGACGCGGCATAAATGTTTCGCCGGTCTTTACCTGCTGCCCCCCTTCCCACCAGCGTGCATTCCGGTCATCAAAAACACTTTGCACCGGGCGTGGTTCGCCTGTTTGTTTGCTCTCTTCCCCCTCTTCCTCAGCTACAGGCTTTTTTTTTGAGCCTCGCCCTCGTCAGCCTGATCCATTTCTGTCTCATGCTGGGTCTCTTTTTCCTCGCTCACCTGGCCTTCAAGCTGGCTGATCCGCTCCTGCAAGTCTTCCAGGGAGATCTCCACCTGTTGGAATGGCCCGCGTTTGATGCGGTGAGGTAAAGCCAGTTCTGCCGCAAGGGCAATATCGTGCTCATTGATCGCTTTTCGGCCTTCAAAAGCGGCCTGCGCCCGGGCGGCTTTTAAGATCACCAGGTCCGAGCGATGGCCATCCACATTTAAGGAGGTTGTCAAAGCAGCAATCGAGAGAAGGTCACGCTTTGTGAAAGTAACACTGTCCAGCAGCACCCGCGCAGCTTCAATTTTCTGTGAAAGTTCTTTTTCCTGTGGTACAAAACTGCGGTGGAAAGCATCAGAATCCAATTCGAAAGACAGATTGCGCTCCATGATGAGGACCCGTTCGCGTGTTTCGCGGATCCCGCGGATCTCCACCGAGAGGGCAAAGCGGTCCAGCAACTGAGGACGCAGGTCGCCTTCCTCGGGGTTCATTGTACCCACCAGGATGAACCTGGCGGGATGCGTGAAAGAAATTCCTTCCCTTTCAACAATATTCATTCCCATGGCAGCCGAATCGAGCAGGACATCTACAACATGATCATCGAGCAGATTGACTTCATCGATGTAGAGCAATCCGCGGTTGGCTGCGGCAAGAACACCGGGTTCAAAATGCCTGACGCCCTGCTGAATTGCCTTTTCAATATCGAGTGTACCCACCACCCGGTCTTCTGT
>CAZSGL010000227.1:0-2534 GCA_964606265.1 uncultured Anaerolinea sp.
GGATTCGATCTTGAGCCCAGCGGCCTTCGTCCGGGAAGTATAACGTTACAATCATGGTCTGAGGGGTAAGTGAACATACCACATGTAACGCTTCACCTTTCAACTCAGTGTAACCCAGGAAGATACATTTGGGATAAGGTTTCGCGTGTGGATCACGCTCGATGATCTCACCCGAAAGTACAATATGCTCTAATTCTACCAGACTTATCTTGCGCTGGCGAAGGCACTTGCTGGCATGAACACTGATCTCGTAATCTCCATCACGAACCTTGTGGCGAATTATTTCAAAATCGATTTTCGGCATACAGTGCCCTGATGTACTCACCCAGCCGGTTGCTTTGGTCTTCCCGGCCGATCTTCAGGTAGGGATTGGGTTTGCGGCGCGCCCTGGCCCACCAGCGGTTGAGGTCCTCGGTCAGTGTGCGCCCGCCGATCTGTCCCAGGCGGTATTGTTTGGAGAGATTTTCAACGGAGATGACGGTCATAAGGGATGAAGGCTTGTCCTGAGCTTGTCGAAGGGATGAAAAAGGATGGCTGAGACTGGAAAGTCACGATCGGGGAGCGCAGACCACGACGATACGCAAATCAGTCACCGCTGGCCGGCTTACGAATACGAATTTTTCGGCTCGATGCGATGATGATGGCCCCCGACGACAAATCCTGACTGTGGTGGGTTAGGACATACTCCAATAACGCTAAACGTTCAGAACGAGGCAAATTTTCAAGGCGTAAAATGCCGTGGTGCTGTTTCTTTTCCCGCCAGACCATCTCTTCAAAATCCTGGTCCGTGGTGATGATCGCTCGTTTTTCGCGGCATGCCCACTGCAAAACCTTGGAATCTTCCATTCTGGGATCAAGGTCCGCTACCCGAAGTACGTCATACCCGTGTTTCAGCAACCAGCGCGCCAGCGCGCCACTTGCATTGACATCCGCCAGAAATTTCATCTAAACAGGCATCCGTTCGAGAACCACTTCGCCTGCCACCAAATACTGGGCATAAGACAAGGCCGCCTGGATGTCTTCCGGTTCAAGTTCCGGATAATCTTCCAATACCTCCTGCCTGCTTGCCCCTTTCGCCAGGAGTTCCAATATCGTCTCAACAGAGATGCGCAAGCCACGGATGACCGGCTTACCATACAATACCCGTTGGTCAAAGGTAATTCGCTGCAGCAGGTTTTCCATACCAATATACTCCTTTCAAACTGATTTCCCTGAGGACAAAATTATACCGTATCCATAGTTGCCATGATCCGTCTCACCGATGCGCAGCCTTGTGCTGACCGAAGGTGTCGAAGCAAAGGGGTTGGGCTTGCGGCGCGCCCGCGCCCACCAGCGGTTGAGGTCTTCGGTCAGCGTGCGGCCGCCGATCTGTCCCAGGCGGTATTGTTTGGATAGGTTTTCAACGGAGATGACAGGCATAAAGGATGAAAGATGAAGGATGAAGGATGAAGGGTAAAGATGAAGGCTTGCCCTGCCTGCGCCAGTGCCGCACCGTTCGTGCCGCGAACACCGGCGGCACGCCGGTGCGAGACGGCAGGCACAGGTGAGCGAAGTCGAAGGGATGAAGGATGAAGGATGAAGGAGAAAATCAGTCGGTTTCGGCTAGAAATTTTTCGATTTCCCGCAACGCAAGCACGATGTCTGCTTGCGGGTTGCCTATCAACGGGGAGGGCTGGATATTTCCCCGGTCATCGTGATGGTGGTGAGGATGGGTTTTCAGACTGCGAAATTCCTCTTTGTTATCCCAACGCAGGACGGGACTATCTTCCTTGAACAGTTGATAGGCATAATCCACGTGGCCGAAATTGGAATAAACGCGTACCTGGAACCTGTATCCCTCTGGAAGTTCCACGCGCACCTTGAAAAAGAATTGGTCGGGAGAAAATTCCCTGGTTTCAACAATCGTTGTCCGTTCACATAAGGGATGCGCTTGCAGGATGGCCGTCAACGCCCCCAACATGGCCGCTAAAGTTGTCACGCCCCGGCCTCCTGGCGCAGTCCGAGCCAGTTCTCAAGCATTTCACGCGCGGCTTTCCAATCCAGCCAGTCATCCTCCTCCTGCATAACAGCCGCGTTCAGGGTTTGGAGTTGCCCTGTCGGGAGAGCCTTTTTTTCGAGCAACGTCGAGCGTTCATGCAGGTATTGGTTGAACTGCTGATAACTCATCCCGTACTTGCGCTCGAATTGAAGTACTTCCTCCTGTAAAACGGTCATCTGGCGCAGAACATAATCGCGCACCAGTTCCTGGATGGCTTCTTCTTCCGATGCAAAGATATTGCGTTTGATAAGTAAATCAACCTGAATGGTCATGTCATTACTCGCTTTCCATACGCACGATTATACCGTATCCATCCAGCGTGCTCGGTCTCGCCGATGCGCAGCCTTGTGCTGACCGAAGGTGTCGAAGCAAAGGGATTGGCCGCCAGACGCCGCGCAGTTTGGCCCGCCAGAGTTCCAGGTCACACGAGAAGGTGCCGATGCCGATCTGTCCCAGGCGGTATTGTTTGGAGACCCTTCGATAAACTCACACCGTC
>CAZSGL010000228.1:0-1072 GCA_964606265.1 uncultured Anaerolinea sp.
GTGACCTGCCCGATGTGGTCATGGCTTATACCAACTCTCTTGCAGACTGGTACGGCGTCGAATCCATTATCGATTTGAATCCTTATATCGCTGATCCAGTTTACGGGTTGACCGCTGAGCAATTGGCTGACCTCTACCCGCACCTCAAAGCCGCCGGGTCAACACCTGATGGCGCATGGGTTGCCTACCCGATGACTCAGTCTGCCAATGTGCTCGTCTACAATTTCACCTGGGCAGAGGAACTCGGTTTCGCAAATCCCCCGACTACTTCAGCTGAACTCAAAGAAGTCTCCTGCGCAGCCGCGGCTGCCAACACTGCCAGGGGCGGCGATTTTGCCGGCACCGGCGGATTGGTTTACTATCCAAATGCAACCAACTGGCTGCACTTCCTGTATGCCTTTGGTGGAAAAGAACTTAATGCTGCCGGCGATGCCTACGACTTCAATACGCAGGCTGCCATCGATACCTCCATGTTCATCCTGGATATGAAGAAAGAGGGTTGTGTCTGGCAGACCGAGAGCTATCCCAATCCTGAACAAGGACAACGCAAAGCTTTAATCACCATGAGCTCCACAGCTGGTGCCCCTTACTACGCCGCTGCATTCGAAGAAGCTGCCAATCTTGATGAATGGGGTTGGGTTGCTGCTTCCGGACCGGATGGAAAACAGGCTGTGGATGCTTTCCAGCAAATGTTGGGTGTCGTCCCGAGCACTGAAGAAGAACAGTTAGCTTCCTGGGTCTTCATTAAGTGGCTAACCTCTCCTGAGATCCAGGCTCGCTGGGTGAAGATCAGCGGCTACTACGGAACGCAGATTTCCACCGAAGCGTTGCTGGCTGACTACGCGACCGAGAACCCTGTATGGGCTTCCGGTGTTGCACTGGCTGCCATCGGACCCTCCGAACCCCAGACCTTCACTGCCTGGTCTTCCGTCCGCCGCGCCATCAGTGATGCTGCAGCAGAATTATGGAATGCCGCCGATGAAGCAGCAGTTGTTGCCATCCTCGAGGCACTCAACACCGAAGCCAATGATCTGGTAGCTGAAGTCCAATAATTTGTAAGTTTACAATTTGA
>CAZSGL010000228.1:1172-2500 GCA_964606265.1 uncultured Anaerolinea sp.
CGGCAGTAGCCGGTTCCACACTGAAAAAGAAATCAACTGCCCTTTGAATAGCCCGGTCGATCAACGGGGTTCGTACATCAGGTGCCAGTTTTCCAAACGCTAAGGCAACTTTGGTGGCTCCCCATGCGCAGGGACCATAGTTGGCTCCGCATTGGAAATCCGGTCCGCACTTGTACGCATAATAGCGGACTTCGGCATGCTTATCCTCTTTGGGAGCAATGTCTTCACCTGTAACACTGCGTGCCATCCATTCGTAAGCATGAGCCAGGCGGGCAGGGTCGCAACCCAGTTCGCGCAGCGCCCAGCACATGTTCCCCTGCAGGCAGTCAATAGTATATGAAGGAGCACCTGAGGCAGAAAACTGGCCAATGGGAGTTAAGGCATGCTCAATATAGTAATCACAGGCTTTCTCAATCCTGGAATCCTGTTTTATTGAAGCTCCCAACTGCGCCAAAAGGATGAGTGACCAGACGGTGGATTTGTATTTAGGGGAATATCCGGGACCGGCTTTCACCCAGAATCCGGATTCATCCATGTGCGAAAGCACATTGGCTATCGGTCCACGTTCATGCGTATCCTTGCGGGCAGCTTCCAATTCTATATTGTTGTCAGGGAGATCGAGGAGGTCACGCAAAGCCAGGTAACGCACCCCCGGGGATTCCTCCTCCAACAACCAGGCGATACCTTTTTCATTTGGAAGATCGGTACTTGTCAATTGAACCTCCATCATTTTACTGAATCATTCTTTCAAATTTGATTGTACATTCTGACCAAACTAAACCGCATCAATTGATTTACGTCCTAATTATATAATCGTACTCAAGAAGATAATCCGCTTAATAATCACTACCCAAGCAGCCGGTGTTGATTGTATAAATCCTTTATTAACATTTGTAAAAATAACTTGACACCGCCTTTTCAACCCCGTATACTTTTGTTGTGATTGGGGAGTAGCGTTCCTGAAAAGGAATGGGTTATCGTCATGACGGACAAGATTCCCGGTAGCCCTTATGAGCATTCCATATGCGAGACCAATACAGGTTCAAGTATTGGTTTTTTTTAATTAAAGAATTGACACAGGAGGTTCACCATGGCGGTGAAATGGTTTGCACTGAAAAGTGAAGAAGTTGTTAAAGAGATCAGCAGCGATCTGCATCATGGGTTGTCGAGCGCGGAAATTTCAAAGCGGTTAACCGAGTACGGACCAAACGAACTGATCGACCGGGGGACAAAAAGCCCATGGAAGATACTTTGGGAACAACTCACCGGTACTATGGTGGTTATCCTCATCATTTCCGCAGTGATCACCTTCTTTTTGAAAGAATACA
>CAZSGL010000229.1:0-2495 GCA_964606265.1 uncultured Anaerolinea sp.
TTAAAATGGGGGCGGAAATTCACACGATTGCGCACAGCTTTGACCACCATGCGGTCAATGTTGCGGCGGGCAATATCCTCATCCAGGATGAGTGCGGGTTGGTCGATCTGATCCAGAAAATTCATCAGCAGGTCTCCTTTTTGAGATGGCTCGGGATTTAATTACGGCAGTGGTGCAAAATATACTTTGTTCTCAAATGCCACAAAGGCAATGCGGCCGGAGGAGATTGCCAAAGCCGTAGGGGTCATCCTGGCAATATCTTCGCCATCGCGCAGGATGGGATGCATGATCTTTTGTAAATTACGCTGCAGGCTGAAATGATAAACCGCTTTGGTTTTGGCATCCAAAATGTAAAGCGATGAATCGGGGGACGGAGTCATCCTCAATTGTACAAACTTGGTTTCAGGAAAGTGGATGGGTTTAGGCTCCGCACCGGTGCGCATATCACCGTAAGGTGCCGGATCAGTGCATTCAGTTAACTTATAATCCTTGAGCGGGCTGTAGGTACACTCCACCATCTCGCCATCCGTGCGTAAGATATACAATTCTTCGCCATTGACCTCAATATCAAAGGCCATCGCTAACGCAGGCACCTGGTTGTCAAAAAACAAGCTGGGTTTCTCGTCGAATTGGATTCCGTTGCCGGAGTAGCGATACACAGCATTCCCGCCAGTATCCAAAATATACAGGGAACCCTTATATAGAGAGATGGACTTGAGAGAGATCCATCCGGCGTCTGGCGGTATGAGCGAGCCGGTAATACCAGACTCGCCGGGGATACAATATTCAACCACACCTGACCCGTCGATCACCATAACTGCCGCGCGGAAAGAGTTCCCCGTTGGTGCAGGAACCATATCCACTAACTTGCCGATCGGGCTGAGAATGTTCTCCGGATTGTAACCGCAGTCGAAACTCGAATCCGGTATGTACTCACTACCACTGAGGTAGTATCTCTTGACTGTGCCGGATGTTTCATCCAATAAATAGACATCCGAATTTGAAGCAACCATTTGCGTAATGTTGGCGTTTCCAGGGAGGTCATCATCAAATAACGGTGCTAATTCCAGGCGTTTGATGCCCTGCAACTGGTCAAGCGATGTGCGCACCTGGTTGCTAAGCGTATCCAGGGTTTCGGATTTGCCATATTCACTTGCTTTTTCGAGCCAGAACATTGCCTGCTGCAAACTTGCCAGGCGCGTGGGTTCGTCGTTTACCGTACCCTCAGCCTGGAGTACATACTGTTGTGCCTGGATGATGGAAGCATCAAATTCGCGAGATTTACCCTTATTGATGTAGACGCTTCCGGCGATCAAACCAAACAGGAGCGGGATTGCCAGGGCGATGAAGATGAGAACCGGTTTGTTTAGCTTGACGGGTTCATCCACCATCCCGGGGAGAAGTTTCCTCAGGAACAAAAAGGTGCGGCTCTTGGTTGACTCCCAGGAATTAAGCGTTGATTGGGCGGTCTTTCCAATCGCCACTTTGGTGCGTGGAGACAGTAGAACCGGCTTTTGCGCAGGAATTAATCTTTCACGCTTATCTGAATCCCCTTCAGTCGGTTCCTGTTCCACTTTTCGCCTGACTATTTGAGAGCGTGAAAGGGGTTCAAAAGTAGCTCCCGGGATTATTTGTGATTCTACAACGGCGACAGGAGGTTTCTCATCACCAATGTCGGCAGATGGGACCACACTGGGCAATTCTTCCCTGGGTTGGATACTGGTAACTGACTGCGTGCGGCGTAATGGCGTATTGGAAATCGCTCCCTTGCCGGGGATGAATTTGATGAACGCCGCTTTAAGATCCGTTCCGGATTGGTTAAAAAGCCGGCGAGAAAGACTCTCGATGGAAAGGGTACTGCTCCCTGCCAGGGATTCAGAAGTCCATGATTCTATGGACTGCGGAGCGAGGAGCAGGATGTCATTTGCCTTCACTTCCTTCTGGTTGAAAAGGATGGGGAGAGATTCATTTAAACCCAAACCACGCGGTTGCCCCTCACCAATGATTTCACTGGATTCCTGGTCTGAAACGTAAAAGGATTTTGTGTTGCCAGCAGAGGCGAGGTATAACAGGTTGCGTTTTACGACCACCAGGCTCAACAAGGCTGTCAGTTGCGCTCCATCTTTTGCCCGCTTGATATTCCGGTCAAGCATCTCCTGGTTGATCTTTTCCATCGTAGCGCGCATGGCAAAAGTGACCGTACCCGGGATCTGGTAGTATTCTTCACCCTTTTTTTGGATCCAGGCTTGCAGGCTTGTGTCCGAAATCGTCGAAGCGCCTTCAAGCGTGATAAAAGCGAATAATTGATCATTTTCCCGCCCGCGCGCCGAGCGCCTGGGAGGCTGCATCGCGATTAATCCTGGCAGACTATCGCGTTCTTCGTTATTGGATAGGTGGATGGTGTAAAGGTTGATATCGTACACTGATTACCTCATCGAGACGGGTTAAATTTGATTATACAACGACGCCAATCTCATAATTGGATACAAGATTGA
>CAZSGL010000230.1:0-2442 GCA_964606265.1 uncultured Anaerolinea sp.
TGATCCTCTCCAGTGACTCCTCGCCCCTGTGGATCTACCAGGGGTTCTAGATGTCTCTTGTTCAACTGTTCATTCTGCTTGCAGCCGCCATCTCTATCTGGTTGATCGGGCGTTTTCCGCGGACTGCGCTTTTACGCCGCCCGTTGATGCTTCTCTTCAGTGTTGGGATCATATTCTGGCTGCAGCCGGCGCTGCCCATCCGCGGGCTGGATTTCTGGCTGCCGGTCGGCACCCTGCTGACCGTGCTCATCAGTTGGGCGGTCACTGCCGCTCCCGAAGAACGCGGCGTGCGCAAAAACTTGCGCCCGGTCCTCATCATCTGCGGCGTTGTCCTATTGCTCGGGTTCACCCGCCTTTTTAGTGCCACGGCGCTCCTCACTCCCTCCCGCCCGCCGCAGGTTTGGCTTGTCGCTGTAATTGTAGTGATTTTGTGCTTGGTTTACCTGCTCGCCGCTGGGATCAAAACACCCGGTAAATGGGTTTATACACTTGCATCTTTTGGGTTGATCCTGCTATTGGTAATCCTCAAATTCCCCTGGCTCACCCTGCAGTTCAGCCAGTTACTCCGCAATTTAAACGCACAATCCACTCAATTAGCCTCCGCCTTGGATATCCGCTGGTTGGGATTTTCCTATATGGCTTTCCGCCTCATCCATACCCTGCGCGACCGTCAGACCGGGCGCCTTCCGGGGGTTTCCCTTGAGGAATACTTTATCTACATTCTCTTTTTCCCGGCTTTTAGCGCAGGCCCCATCGACCGCCTGGAGCGCTTCCTCAAAGACCTGCGCAATCCTGTTTCTCCGACCGCTGAACAATTCACTGAGTCCGGTCGCCGCTTGGTCACTGGAATCGCCAAGAAGTTCATTCTGGCTGACCTGCTGGCGATGGTCGCGCTGAACGGCATCAATGCCGCGCAGGTCACCGCTCCCGGCTGGATGTGGGTGCTGTTGTACGCATACGCCTTCCAGATCCTGTTTGACTTTAGCGGCTATACGGACATCGCCATCGGTTTGGGTGGGATCATGGGGATCCATCTGCCGGAGAACTTCAACCAGCCGTATCTCAAACCCAACCTGACCCAATTCTGGAACAACTGGCACATGTCCCTCACCCAGTGGTTTCGCGCCTATTTCTTTAATCCGCTCACGCGCGCCATGCGTTCCGCCCAAAAACCCGCGCCAGTATGGCTGGTGATGCTGGTCACCCAGGTTTCCACCATGCTCCTCATTGGTCTGTGGCACGGCATCACGCTTAACTTTGTCGCCTGGGGATTGTGGCACGGGATTGGCTTGTTCTTGCACAACCGCTGGAGCGGCTGGACGCGCCCGATGGCTGCCCGCCTGCAGGAACGACCGCGGCTGAACCTGGCGACGCACGTCCTTTCCACCATTTTCACTTTCCATTACGTGGCACTGGGATGGGTGTGGTTCGCCCTGCCGTCGATTAACTTGTCGATGCAGACCTTTTCCGGCTTGTTCGGGGCAGGAGGTTAATCGGTGAGCGCAAAATTCCTCCGCAATGTGGTGCTCAAAGCGCTCGTCATCTTCATTCTTTTCAACCTGCTTTGGGCTGCCTTCGACCCCGCAGGAGTGGGTAAACTATCCCTCTACAATACTCTTTTCAGGGGGCGGGAGCGCCTGCCATTCGGAGAGAATCCTTCCGAGTCTTATAACCTCAGCCTGTATAACCTGGACGCGATGATGCTGTCCCACAAGCTCACCGCAGGCGCGAAACCCGCTGACGAATTCCGCGTCATTGTCATTGGTGATTCCTCCGCCTGGGGCACGCTGCTGCGACCCGAAGAAACTCTCGCCGGGTTGCTCGATAGCGCCAGCCTGGCGGCCAGTGACGGGCGGAAAGTGCGCGTGTACAACCTGGCGTACCCGACCCTCTCGCTCACCAAGGACCTGATGATCCTGGAGGAGGTAAAGCCTTACCAGCCCGACCTGATCCTGTGGCTGGTGACGTTGGAATCCTTCCGCGAATCCGCCCAGCTTGAATCTCCCATTGTCGCCAACAACCTCGACAGGGTAAAGCCGTTCATCACCACCTACGGGGCAGACTTAGAACTGCCGGATGGCAAGCGCTCCTTCTGGCAGCGTACCATCATCGGTCAGCGCCGCGCCCTGGCTGACCTGATCCGATTGCAGGCTTTCGGCGTGATGTGGAGCGCTACTGGTATTGACCAGGCATATCCAGATGACTACACTCCGGCAGCGCGCGACCTGGAAGCGGATGATTCAACGCCCGGGTGGCAGCCGCCAACGCTGCGGGAAACCGAGGTCCGCCTTGACCTGGTCGACGCAGGGATGCGCATAGCCGGTGATGTGCCGGTGTGGATCATCAACGAACCCATACTCATTAGCCAGGGATTAAATAGTGACATGCGCTACAACTTTTATTACCCGCGCTGGGCGTATGACCAGTACCGCCAGTTGATGG
>CAZSGL010000231.1:0-2352 GCA_964606265.1 uncultured Anaerolinea sp.
TTTTCCTCCTACCAACGAGTAATGGGTTAACTGATACTTAATCATAGCCCATTTGACGGATAAATTCAACTTTTCAGGGGGATTGATGACGATTCCTTCAGGTTGATCTTCAAAGCGATGAGGATTATTCGATCAATTTTTGCCGCCGGGCACAATCCACCGCTTCATCCCGCGAGTGCACGTCCAGCTTATTGTAGATGCTTTTGATGTGGAATCTTACAGTATTCGCGGAAACAGTCAGTCCTTCGGCGATCTCTGTGCTTGTCTTATGGGTGGCAAGGTAACTGAGTATCTCAATCTCCCTGGTACTTAATCCTGCCGGTTTTTGTTTTGACCCGACCTGGCTCTTTGCAGCGCTTGGGTGATCCAGGTTCGGATGTGCCCTTACCATCCCCAATAAAAAGTTGATGTCGTCAACCAGGGGTGCCTCGAAGGTCAATCCCTCCAATAATTCTTTGCCTGCCTCACCTTTATCCAAAATAATGGAATAGGCGCGTTCTCTCATAATGAAGTCAAGCGCTGCGGAAAGTTGTTTGCGGGCTTCCTCTTTGTCTCCAAGCCCGTAATGGCAGATTGCCTGTGATACCAGCGAATCATTATAGTAAACCCGGGTGCCCGTCCTTTCGGCATCCTTTTTGATCAACCCCAGCCAATTTAATGCTTCTGAGTAGCGCTCGTTCGTATACAGCATCCTCACACGAGCCCGGCAAAGGATGACATCAGAGTGGTTGAAATCACTTTCGCTCATTTCTTCCTGTAAATCCAACCACCTGCAAGTGGATTTCAAGCGCTCAGGTTCAACCCCCAAGAGTATCAAATACGCATCAAGGTAGTTTAAATACCAGGTGGATACAAGGGCGGTCAATGGTCTTAATTCTTCAAGTATCTTGAAAACCTCTTCCTTTTTGCCCAAAGACCATAAGACCGCAGCTCTAATCCCCTGAGTAGTTATAGTGGTATCCGCCTGCCTCCATTGCCGTCCAAGCCTGACGCCTTCATCAGCCATTTCCAATGCCAAGGCGAGATTATTACGAAAAAGGAACACTTCGGCACGATTGGAGTAAAGATTGCCCAGCGCGGCATACCGATCTGCCTGACCGGGATTTTTATCCAGCACCTTTTTTATCGTCGCAGCCGCTAAAAGATCCGCTTGCTGCAACTGACCAAGCAAGATCAATAACCTCACTTTTGCAGAGGTTGCCAGGATGTAAATATGCGAGCAATCCCCATGACAACAAGTTTCAATGGCTTCGGAATAGGCTTCAAGAGCGTCTGTGAGCAATCCACCGCTTTCCAGTGCAGTGGCAAGGGAAATCAAAGTAACCCCTCGATTTAAAATATCTTCACTATCCAGATTGATCAATGCCTGGCTGGCGGACTTGATGGTTCTTTCGTTATCTCCCCGCAACCAGTGGATATAAGACTGCACCGCCAGCATTCTGCCCACAACCTTACGCCGCTCGCTTTTCAGGTTCATGGTCCTGAGTGAGTTCTCGGCAATTAATAAATAATGTTCAGCATCGTCACACCTGCCGGTATAGGCAAGCAGCCACGCGTTTGCGATGGTCAACTCCGGTCGCGATTGAAGGACAGATACCGGAAGTTTACTGACGAGTTCTGATTGGCGAACCAACTCGGAATTATCCATCATTTGAAAGATATTCTTTTCAACGAGAGCAACTGCCCGGTCATAATCTTCACTCCGCAGGGCATGGTCAACCGCGGCAGTAACCCGGCCATTCTTTTCATACCATTCGCTCGCCCTGGCATGCATCATGCGTACCCTGTTTGCGGGTAATTGCTTTAACCTCACTCGTAAAAGATGCAAAAACAAACGATGGAAACGATACCACTCACGTTGTTCATCAATGGGCATAAGGAAAAGATTTTTTTGTTCCAGAATCTTGAGCAGTCTGTTGGCATCATCGCGCCCGGTAATGAACGCACACAAGGATGTGTTAAGCGAATCCAGGATGGAGATATCCATCAGAAAATCCTGGACATCGGATGGCAGCACGGTGAAAACTTCAGAAACCAGGTAATCATGGATCAATGGGTTCGAGGTATCAATTGCAAGGATTCCATTTTTATCCACCGCAGCAATGGCCGCCAACTGGATGCCGAATACCCACCCCTCTGATTTTTCAACCAGGGTATTCACATCCTGTTGCGAAAAACCAGGCAAATTCATTTTGCACAATAATTCGATGGTTTCGTTTGTTGAAAATCCCAGTTCATCCACGCGAATTTCAATAAGACCGCCCTTGGCCCGTAATTTTGCCAACGGCCAATCCGGCTCCTGGTGACTGGTAATGACCATATTCATGTTCGCGGGAAGATGTTCTACCAGGA
>CAZSGL010000232.1:0-2352 GCA_964606265.1 uncultured Anaerolinea sp.
CCGATCAAGGTATTCAGGACGTATTCGTTGAAGTCGGTGAGATCACGCTCGAAGACATTTTTATCAACCTCACGCACAAGGCAGAACTAACTTCCAAATAAAGATGTGTATGAAAACTGCTACTCCCAATATTGTGTAATCGAATTTTTTGGGTGTTGCCTTTAGCGTTTTTACAAAGTCTGTTAAGCAAACCCAATATTCTGTTTCACATTAATTATTCGTAAAAATCGAGACAAGGAGGTGGCGAATATGGTACAAAATAGAAAGATACCCAAAAAGATTTACCTGCTGGATGTAAATGAAATGTGTTTGTTTTGACGAGCAATTCAGGTATTATATTGTTTAGCAAGTGCCGCCTTATTGATAAAGGAGAGTTATGAAAAAAGCACGCCGGCTTCCGTTTTTAGCACTACTTCTTTTCGTTCTCATCGTCAGCACCGCATGCGGCTTTTCTCTTGGCAATAACAACGACGCCACCGAAAAACCCCAGGTAATTGTGGTAACAGCAACACCCGAAAAGCAAGCACCAACTGAGGCACCAGTTGTTGCAACCGAAGTTGTCACAGAAGCACCCGTCACTTCTTCCGAACCCAAAGACTTTTTTGTCGATGAGTTTGACGACAATATGGATAATTACAGTTGGTTCGATATGGGTAGTGGTGATGAAGAAGACAAAATGAATTTGATCTACGAAGAAGGTCAGCTCAAATTCGAACTCAAAGATTACAACCTTTGGCCTTATGTAATATACGATCCCTTTACATACACTGACGTGCGAATTGATGTGGAAGCTGAAAACTGGGGCGTCAATCAGAATTCAGTTACCCTGGTCTGCCGATATGATAAGGATTTGGGATGGTACGAATTTAATATTGCCAATGATGGCACCTGGTACATCGCATATTATGACGCAATGGTGGCAAAGGGCTACATCACCCTGTATGATGGCGGCTCTACTGCCATAAAGATGGGGCGCGATACAAATGTGTATTCCGCCGTTTGCCAGGGTCAGAACCTCACCCTTTTCATCAATGGGGTAAAAACTCGTACAGTTGAGCATAAAGATTTAAAAGAAGGTTTTGTTGGTGTAGGCGTCTCTTCCTACGATAATTACCCGGTCAATGTGTACTTCAACTGGCTGGAGATTAGCCAACCTTAATCAAGAAGCCCACCTTTTCAAAAGCAGAGAGGATTTCTCTCTGCTTTTTTATTTCTTTTTATTTGATAATGATCCTATTATCATGATTGGGTCTACTGGTACTTGTACCGCCATGCCTAATCCGCCCCCAACTTTCAATTATTGACTTTGAAAAATTCCCCTCTATAATCAAACCATGCCCCCTGAACAATTCATCTCGGTGCTGGACGTGAGCGCCATGGATTACCCCACGCGCATCTGCGCGGCTGCCCTGCAGGGGTTGCTCAACCGCCGGGGAACGCGCGTCTTCCTCGATTACGGTATCTATGACGATCCGGCTGCCCGGCGCACCAACGAGGTTTTCCTCGATGACGCGCTGTGGTACTCCAAATACCGCGACCTGCTGGGCTTCCAGGACCGGCTCAACATGGATTATTACCGTGAAGCCCACGCTCTCAAATTCCAAGTTGTCACCCTTGACCAACTGATCACGGAAAACCTAGCCTCCCTCAATGGCTACATCATCTGGGATACCAATTTTGATGATACCGCCAACCTTGCCCTGATGTTTTGCGCGCAGCAGGATCTCCTGCCCATCACCACACAGATGGAACCCTGGGCACAGCGGCTCGGTCTGCACCGCATGGATGACCTGACCGGATGCTGGCAAGATCGCGTGGAGATGTACCAATGGGCGCACGAAAACCTTGCCCCTTTTTGCGCTCCGGGGAAAATGGCAAATATTGAGCCCGCCTGGCAGCGCCCTGAATTCGTGGATTATCTCGTGCAGCAAAAGATTTTCATTACAAATCTCAACAGCAGCCGCAAAGGGCTGGGCAGCACACTCCTCATGCTGCTGGTATTCGGTCCCGCATGGCTGCGCGAAGTGCTTTTCGCGATCCGGTTGGATGGCTTGTTGCGCCGCTTTGCCCTCGCCCTGATGGGTATTCAAGACGAGGAGTTGAAACTTTCCAACCAAATTCAGCGCTCGTTAAAATCCGCCGCCTTTCCCACCATTTTTGGCTGGCACACCCGCCGTGATGATGAATTGGCATTCATGCTGCAGCTCTCCGCCAATGGGCTGCGCCTTGTCCCCTCCCATATTGCCGGCAATTATTCATTCCACGGCCAGGTCAAACCCCTCGGTTTCACTCCTCCCGCGCCGCCCCCCGCCCGGGAGATTGACCCCGACGGAATCTACGTCACCTTTACCC
>CAZSGL010000233.1:0-2347 GCA_964606265.1 uncultured Anaerolinea sp.
ACCGCTCTGCGCTCCCGCTGGTCGTATCGCCCCCCACTTATAAATCAGTGGAGCAAAGTCTGTTTTCCGTGCTAATATGTAATTAATTCATTGTTAAGGAGGAGAACAAATGAAAAAGAATTATTTGCGGTTTGGAATCTTACTTTCATTAATAACCACAGTATTATTGCTCGTCAGTACGGTCATTGCAGCACCAGATAACACACTGGTTGTCAGTTTAGCTGCGTCACAGAGCAAGTACAAAGCTACAGAAGATGTAATGATTAGCGTCACCATTTCAAACCCCACGAATCACTCGCTGCGAATCCTCAAGTGGTTCACCCCAGTTAATGGCTTGGAGGAGCCAGTTTTTTCTGTCAAAGTGGATGGAGAATCAGCTTTTTATACCGGTGCTGTGTACAAACGTCCACCTGCAACTGGAAATGACTACATCTCCATCAAAGCTGGCGAAAGCGTCACATTCAGCGTTAATCTCGGTGACTATTATGACCTCACCCGTAATGGACAATACGAAATCTTTTTTGACGCTGCATCCTACTACCTCTTTACCGAAAAGGGTAACAACTTCAGCAACCCCGATTTTCTAATCTCTGAACCTATCAGTATTAAAGTCGATGGGCGAGCTCCAAAAGGCAAACCCACACCCCCGCCCCCACCGGACCCAGGTGGAACTGCATTTAATGCATGCACAGTTGACCAACAAGCACTTCTCTTAAGTGCTCGGTCTGAAGCTAAGACCTATGCATCTGGAGCAGAGAATTACCTTCTTTCTGGATTACAAGGAAGTCGATATGTGACCTGGTTTGGCGTTTTCAATAATTCTCGTTATGACACTGCCACTTCGCACTTCACCAGCATTTCGAATGCCTGGGAAAACGCTGGAGTAACCTTTGACTGCAAATGCAAGCAAAATTATTATGCTTACGTATATCCCAATGACCCATATAAGATTTACTTATGCAGGGTCTTCTGGCAAGCGCCACTCACTGGAACGGATTCAAGGGCAGGTACTCTCATTCATGAAATGAGCCATTTCTATGTTGTGGCCGATACAGATGACTTCGTTTATGGTCAGACTGGTGCAAAAAGCTTGGCCATTACAAATCCTGACAATGCGGTCATGAACGCAGACAATCACGAGTATTTTGCAGAGAATACTCCTGCTCTTCCATAATTGAGATAAGTCTAATTAAAGATACTCCCCGGTTATTGACCGGGGAGTAATTTTTAAGGGTATTGCGCTTATCTTAAAACACCCGCAAGGGTGTTTTATATTTTGCAAGTAAATATAGGGATCAGTAATTATGATAAAATCAGTCTTGTTTGGACAAACGATTAATTGTGGAGATCTTTATGGACAGCCTGGACAAAGCGCGTGTGACGCAACTGAATAACATCCAGAAAAAAACCGGTAAATCAATCAAGGAGATCCGGATCATGATCCTCGAGTCCGGCTTTCAAAAACACGCTGAGCTGCGCCAGATGTTCATTGACCGCTTTGGTCTTGGTTTTGGCGACGCGACCATGCTGGTCCATTTTGCGCAACAATCTGACGGGCAAACCGCAGCAGAAGCTGCCGAGGCATCTCCACAGGAGATTTTGGATGGCATCTACACCGGCACAAAAGCCGGCTTGCGTCCACTGCATGACGCGGTGATGAACGTGATATCCAAACTGGGTGAATTCAACATCGCGCCCAAGAAGGGTTATCTCAGCCTGCGGCGCAAGCGCCAATTTGCCATGATCGGTCCCGGCAGCAAGAACAGGCTCGAGATTGGTCTTAATATGAAAGGAATTCCATCCACTGAGCGGCTACTCGATCAACCCTCAGGTGGGATGTGCCAGTATAAACTTTTCCTCAGCTCAGAAAATGAGATTGACGAAGAGTTGATCGGATATTTCAAAACTGCCTATAATGCCAGCAACTGAAAAGAACGTTATCGGTTCTCCATCGACTTATTGATGTCTCAATATACTCAAAACACAACCATGTCGCCGAAGTTCTCACGTTTCCAGCCAATCGTTCTGGCTGAGAGAGTTCTCACGGCGTACCTTAAGACCCAGACCAAGCAGTACCTCACCCTGGAGCCTGCGAACGGTGTCTCACTTCCCGCGCCTTCAGCCGGGAAGGATTACACACTGTACGCACATGTGCCTTTCTGTGAAAGCCTCTGCCCATATTGCTCATTCAACCGGTTTCTCTTTGACGCCAGCAAGACGCGAGACTACTTCGCTGCCCTGCGGGTTGAAATGCGGTTGACTGCTGAGCTGGGATACAAGTTTAAAACACTATATTTCGGCGGCGGCACACCCACCATCCTTTTGGACGAACTTGCCCAAACGATCG
>CAZSGL010000234.1:0-2290 GCA_964606265.1 uncultured Anaerolinea sp.
GTAGCCATGGACGCCAAGTATAAAGACGTCAGGGAAATGCCCGATAAATCGATCTTATTGACCCTTTTTAATGGCGGGATTCGCAATGACGAGAACGCCGAGGTCGCTAAATTGTTGAGAAAAAAATCACAAATACTGGTGGCTTTTGGCTCTTGCGCAACCGAAGGTGGCATACCGGGTTTGGGTAACCTCAGTTCAGTAAAGTCGATGTTTGATACAGTTTATTTCACACCGAGCACAGAAAACCCCCAAAAAGCCTATCCGCAGTCTAGTTTCAAGACACCTCACGGAAACCTTCACCTGCCAAAAATGTACCAGACTCTAAAAGCGCTTGATCAGGTGATTGATGTAGATTATTACATGCCGGGTTGCCCGCCTGAGCCGCATCAAATTGAGGCGGTTATTGATCTTGTCATCCAGGTAATTAATGGCAAGGCTGAACTCCCGCCAAAAGGATCAGTCATTGGTGCGGGTCTTTCCACGGTTTGCGATGAATGTTTGCGCTTGAGAAACGAGAAGAAGATTAAGGAATTTCGGCGCGTCCAGGATGTTGCCCTGATCGATGCGGAGAATTGCCTGTTGGAACAGGGAATCCCATGCAACGGACCAGCCACCAGGTCGGGATGCAACGCACGCTGCCCAGCAGTTGGAGCGCAGTGTATCGGATGTTATGGACCTGCCAATGGTGTTATTGATTACGGCGCGCGGCTGATGTCAGCATTTGCCTCTGTCATCGACAGTAATGATCCCATTGAGATCGAAAAAATACTGGATACGCTCCCTGATCCGGCAGGGCAATTCTACAGGTTTAACCTGGCGAAATCTTTGCTCAGATCCAGCAAGTATTCATGGAAAGGTGAATAGGAGACAACCATGGAACAAAGACGCATATCAATTGATCCCATCACCCGACTTGAAGGACATGGCAAGATAGAGATTTTCCTGGATAAAAATGGTGAGGTTGAGAATACCTATTTCCAGATTCCGGAACTGCGCGGATTTGAACGCTTTTGCGTTGGGCGCCCGGTGGAAGAAATGGCATTATTAACCAACCGGATTTGCGGTGTCTGCCCGGAGGCGCATCATATGGCAGCCGCCAAAGCCGCGGATGCTGTATACCATGTTGAGATCCCCCGCACTGCCAAGATGCTGCGCGAGTTGTTATACAGCGCCTTTTATGTGACGGATCACACCACCCATTTTTACGCGCTTGCAGGGCCGGATTTTGTCATGGGTCCGGATGCACCGGTTGCTGAACGCAATATTTTAGGTGTGATCCATAAGGTGGGGCTGGAAATCGGGGGCAAGGTTATCCAGGCGCGCAAATATGGTCACTCGGTCATCGAAATGATCGGGGGTCGTAAGGTCCACCCCTGCACAGCCATCCCCGGCGGGCAGACCACAGGGATCACTGAGGAGCAGCGTGTTGAGATTGAAAAGATGGGAAGATGGGCAATCGATTTTGCTCAATTCTCACTAAAACTCTTTAATGATATTGTCCTGGGGAACAAAGCCTACCTTGACCTCATCGTTGGTGATATTTACACTCACCGCACTTATTACATCGGAACAGTTGACGAAAACAATAAGGTGAATTTCTACGACGGCAAGGTCAGCGTCATGTCGCCGGATGGCGAGCGCATTGGAAAATACGGTCCGACCGAGTATATGGATTGGATCGCGGAGAGAGTGGAACCCTGGTCGTACATCAAATTCCCATACCTCAAGAAAGTCGGGTGGAAGGGCTTCGTCGATGGCAAGGATTCCGGCGTTTATGCCGCCACTCCGCTTTCGAGGTTAAATGCGTCTGATGGCATGGCGACACCTCTGGCACAGGCAGAATTTGAGAAGTTCTATGCCACTATGGGTGGAAAGCCCGTGCACCAGAGGCTTGCGACCCATTGGGCCAGGCTAATAGAATTGTTATACGCTGCCGAGAGGTGGGTGGAACTGGCAACAGATCCAGAGATCACCTCACCGCATTTCCATACCGTCCCGACTGAAAAACCGACCGAAGGCGTGGGCATCGTTGAGGCCCCCCGCGGAACGCTCACTCACCATTACTGGACAGACGAACGCGGTATTTTAACCAAAGTGAATCTGATCGTCGGCACAACCAATAATATGGCGTCCATCGCCATGTCGGTAAACAAAGCCGCAAAGAACCTGATTAAAAAAGGCACTGAAGTCACCGAGCCTGTACTCAATATGATCGAAATGGCATTTCGGGCATATGATCCGTGTTTTGGCTGTGCCACACATTCACTGCCGGGCAAGATGCCTTTGAAGG
>CAZSGL010000235.1:0-2275 GCA_964606265.1 uncultured Anaerolinea sp.
GGTTGGTTTTCTCGCACATTAATATTGCCGACGCATGGTGAGGAATCATTGATCTCAAAAATTGCCTGTCTGAAACAAAACTCTGCTGCCTGATCAATAGAAAGAAGGCAATTAACAGAACGGAGCTTATGGCAACAATTATCGTATTGAGTTTTTTATTCATGTACATGGATCCCATTAGAAGTATTTCGATGATCATCATGGGAAGGGTCATCAACGCTGCCATATAGAATTGATTAATATTGGGTAGCACGTTGCTAAATGTGTCCACCATGGCATACATGAGCACATACATGGATATAAAAGACAATACAGCCATGATTAGTAGTTTTTTGTAGGAATTGTTGTGCGTTGGCATTGGCATATTCATTTGATTCTCCTTGTTTTGTGAAGAGACAAAACAGCCCCAATGAAATGGGCCATCGGAAATTAGTCTTTCAATTGAGCAATCACAGTGTCAACATCCGTCACCCAGGCAAAGCCAAAAGCAAGGTTGAGCAGGCTCGCCAGGTGCATTTCCTCGGTAACACTCCCGGTGCCATCAGCGGTGAAAAACACGCGGTAATCCCTGAAATAGGCATCCCGCGTTGTTGATTCGCAGCACATATTGGTCATGATGCCGGTCATCACCAGGTCTTCCACCTTGAGGGTGCGTAAAATGGTCTCAAGATCTGTGTTGTAAAAAGCGGAGTAGCGGTGTTTGTTGATCACCTTCTCGTTGCCTATGGGGGCAATATCCGCGTGAATTTCACTTTCCGGGCTGCCCTCAAGGCACATGCCTTCCCACCACCAACCCATTATGCCGGCATCCATTCCATCCGGGTGATGCACATGCCTGGAGTAGATCACAGGCCGGCCGGCTTGCCGGAACGCCCGGATAATTTCTTTCAGGTTTGGAATGATCGCCTGTCCACCGCAGGTATACGTGGGGGAGGCGGGGTCAAGAAAAAAATACTGCATATCCACCACAAGCAGACCAGTTTTCTCGGGCTTGAGGTGCATGCTGTGGGTATTGAACGGGGCGATCTTCTCTAACCATTCTTTGGTTTTGACGGAAATGCTGTCCTGAGTAACATATGGTTCCATGAGAATCTCCTTAAAGAACATTCCTTGTCCAATTATTACATACAAAGGTTTATGATAATTATTGTTATGTAATTCAATCAGGTTTCACTGACGATTGACTGTACCAGGTCTGGACTCCTGTGTGATCCATTCTGTCCGTTGTTAGTTTATTAACGCGTTTTTAGAAACCGATCAATTTCACCCTGTGACCTCAACCAGATGACCCTTTTGCTCTCAGAATATTTGTCCAGCAATTCAATCGTCCCTGGTCTCGTACGATTGGGATAAGCCCAGACCCATTTAAGAAATTCCCAGTCAAGTCTCTCCAGGCATCCTTCAGCTACATCCGGTCTGGATCGGTTGCGGTATGCGATCACCCTTTTTAGAACGCGTGCGAGGCATATCCTGCGAGGTAAATCCAAAAAAAAGATCGTGTCACACGCCAAAATTCTCTTTTCAAGTGTGCGTGAGTAGTTCCCGTCCATGATCCACGCTTCGCGTTCCAGCAATTTCTCAACCACTCCAGGCCACTCATTTTTTTGCGTTTCGATCCATCCAGGGTGCCAAAAGTGGGAATCGAGGTGGATTACTTCGATCTTAAGTATCTCGCCAAGCTTCCTGGCGAATGTGGATTTGCCGGAACCACTTGAGCCAATTACGAGTATCTTTTTCATAATAGCCTGAGAAACATTAACTTCCTTTTGAGCGGACAACATTACTATCCCTGAGTCATTATTATTGTATGGAAATGCTGGTTAATTATATCTCCTCCAGGTTTTCAATCATCAGTATACGAAACCCATAACTCCACTTTAACTTGTCTTCGTTTATCACAAGAACTTGACATCCCCGCTGTACAGTTCATCAACCAGAGCCAATTTGTTTGGAGTTGCATTTTTTGACTCACTTACAGATAATAGTTATTAAGGTTATTAATGAAGGGAACTTGTATACTTTTTTATAGTTAGGTTGATTAAGAGTAATTCGCTTTATGGCAGACCTGCGCCAACATAGGAGGCAACTATGGCATTCATCCGGCTCGATCATGTGCCTGAAACTACAAAGGTCAACCAGGCGCTGGATATCATCCTCCCCGATACCGGCTGGATGAACGGCATCCCGGTGAGAGACCGCAAGGTGCTCTACCTGCTGCACGGGTTGAGTGACGATGGCAGCGCCTGGCAGCGCTATTCCACCGTTGAAACCCTGG
>CAZSGL010000236.1:0-2266 GCA_964606265.1 uncultured Anaerolinea sp.
ACCGCATGGTGGTCAAAGCTGTGCGCAATCGTGTGAATTTCCGCCCCCATTTTAAGACCCATCAGTCTGCGGAGATCGGTCAATGGTTTCGTGAAAAAGGTATTGAGAAAATCACCGTCTCCAGTGTTGAGATGGCGGAATACTTCGCGAACAATGGCTGGCAGGATATTACCATTGCCTTTTCGTTGAATATCCGTCAATTGGAGCGAATTCGCAACCTTGCTCAAAGGATCAAATTGCAGGTACTGGTTGAAAGTGCGGAGGGAATCCAGAGTATTGCATGTCTTGCAGAGTGTTCGCTGGGAGTATGGTTGAAGATCGATGTGGGCAACAATCGCACCGGCTTGGATTGGCAACAAATTGATCTGGTAAAAGAACTCTGCAACCAGGTGAAGCGCTCTCCAAATTTGCATTTATTGGGGCTCCTTACCCACTCCGGAAATACCTACCGCGCGCGAACACGGGCTGAAGTATGCGCCATCTTTCGTGAAGGCATTGACCGCCTGGAGCACCTGAAACTGGCTTTGGAGGATCACGGTCTCAAAGAATTATTGCTCTCCGTGGGAGATACCCCCGGGTGCACATTGTGTGATGATTGGTCAAGTGTCGAAGAAGTACGGCCGGGTAATTTTGTCTTCTACGATGCACAGCAATTCATAGCCGGAGTGTGCGAGTACCAGGATATTGCGGTTGCCCTGGCATGCCCGGTGGTCGCCAAACATCCCCTGCGCCACGAAGTGGTGGTATACGGCGGCGCCATTCACCTTTCCAAGGACTACGTGGATATCAACGGTCAAAGATCATACGGTTTGGTCGCCCTGCAGGATGGTGAACACTGGGGAGCGCCAATTTCTGGAGCACTTGTGAAGGGCTTGTCACAGGAACACGGGGTAATTAAATTCCAGGGAAATGAAATTGAGCACATCAATATCGGAGATTTGCTTTTCGTGCTGCCGGCTCATTCCTGCCTGACTGTCCAGGTGATGCAAGAATATTTCACCCTCACGGGCAGGGTCATTTCAACCTTAAATCAATCCTGATTTATTCAGATCAGAACATTACGCTTAAAGGAACTGGAATAAAGGTCAGCACGAAGATGATCAGCGCGATGATCCCGAGGAGCTTGCGTTTGCCATCCAAAGGTGTGATCTGGTCCAATGGCTCCGCATAGTTCCGCCCGAAGAAAAAGAGCAAAACAGCCCAAAGCCACCAACCGGACCATAAAAAGCCCATCCCAATTAAAAATGCCAGGAGAAATGGATAAATCCTCCTGCTGGTCTTGGTACCAAAAAGCAGGTGGAATATGTGCCCGCCATCCAACTGACCTGCCGGGATGAGGTTGAGCGAAGTTACAAGCAAACCAGCCCAGCCTGCCCAGGCAACCGGGTGGATCATAACGTCTAAGCCACCCAGCGGGAACGGGCGCGCGGTGAAGAAATATTTGAGCCAATACAGGAGAGGAGACATGGAGCCGAAACTGGCGGGTTGGGGGAGCAGTTGATCGAACCGCAGCCATTTAAGGAAGAGGTATGTGATTGAATTCCCCTCGATTTGAAATCCCTGCCCTTCCGGGAAAACCAGCGGAATTGGCTCCACATGAGATAGAGAGAGACCGATGATAATGACGATGATGGATACGATATACCCGGCGATTGGACCTGCCACCGCAATATCCATCAAGACCCGTTTGTTTCTCGGAGGTTCTTTCATGTTAATGAACGCGCCCATTGTGCCCAGGGGTGAAAATGGCATGGGGATAAAGAATGGCAGGCTGACTTTCACTTTGTGTGCCCGACCAGCGAAGTAATGACCGAATTCGTGGGTTGCCAGGATAGCCAGCAGCGCGACTGCGAACGGCCACCCGGTCTGGAGGATGAGCATCGCTGCCTTAACTGGATCGGTTGGCAGATCTTCAGAGAGGTTAAACAACCCCCCGGCGATCACCACGCTAACCACCGTCAGGATAAACATCAACAAATTGATAGCTGCCTTACCGGCTTTGGGCGTGGGCAGGGCTTGTATTAAGAGAATTGATTGCAGGTCTCCCTCCTGGCGGAAGAGAGGAGTGAGCTGATATGGCTTGAGCCAATCACTCAATTGGGCATACGCCTGGTCAGAGTCGATACCCGCGAGATGTCCGCGGTAGCGCATCAGGAACCCCAATTGTGCGGAACCCTGGGTGATGTCCTGGATGGAAAAAATGCGCCTGACCAGCGCATCAATAACTTCCTGTTTGTCAAAAATATCGCTCATAGTCATCCTCTAA
>CAZSGL010000237.1:0-2185 GCA_964606265.1 uncultured Anaerolinea sp.
AATGACTGATCAAAACCTAAAACCATCCCCCCGAGGGGTGGTTTTTCATTACCTGGGATTGTTCGCTGTTCCCACTGCATTTTTCTTGTAGAATGATTATTAAGTTATTGGAGCAAAATTATGCCGATAAAATATATTTTTTTCACTGGTGGAGTAGTAAGTTCGGTTGGCAAAGGGGTTACTGCAGCCGCTGTCGGCAGGCTTCTTAAAGAGCGTGGCTTCAAAGTAGCTGTACAAAAGTTAGACCCATATATTAATGTTGATCCTGGCACAATGAGCCCTTATCAACACGGTGAAGTCTTCGTCCTCGACGATGGTGCTGAAACCGATCTTGACCTGGGGCATTATGAACGATTTATCGATATTCGCTTGAATAAAGAATGTAATGTCACCACAGGTCAGGTTTATGCGGAAGTGATTGCCAAGGAAAGACGTGGGGATTACCTTGGAGGAACCATCCAGGTGATACCGCACATCACCAACGAGATCAAGCGCCGCATCGCCATGGTAGGTAAGCTATCCGATGCCGAGATAGTGCTGGTGGAAGTTGGCGGAACTGTTGGTGACATCGAGAGTCTGCCATTCCTTGAAGCCCTGAGGCAGTTGCGTAATGACCTTGGCAGGGAGAACACGCTCTACATTCACGTCACATGGCTGCCCTATATCGGCGCCACCAGTGAATTAAAAACAAAACCTACCCAACACTCTGTCAAAGAACTGCGCTCCATTGGTATCTCACCAGATATGATCGTGGCACGCAGCGACAATCCGATCGAAGAAAACCTGTGCGAGAAGATCGCCCAATTCTGTGATGTCGAAAGACGAGCGGTCATCCCCATGATCACTGCCCCAATCCTTTACGAAATTCCACTTCTACTTGAGAAAGCCAATGTGGGAGAATACATACTTGAGCGCTTGAAATTAACCACCAAAAAGACTCCGGATTGGAAGCCCTGGCAGCATCTTGTGGATCAAACTAGAAAAGACAAACCGGTCGTTTCCATCGCACTTGTAGGAAAGTACGTGGAATTACACGACGCGTACATCAGTGTCCGTGAGGCGCTCAAACATGCCGCGCTTGCTCTCGGTGTCGACCTTGACCTTAAATGGATTCATTCAGTTGACCTCGAAAAGGGGTCGGTACCAGAAATCCTGGCAGGGGTAGATGGAATAATTGTTCCCGGTGGGTTTGGCAGCCGCGGCATCGAAGGCAAAATTAACGCCATCCGTTTTGCGCGTTTGAATGCTATTCCATATTTTGGTTTATGTCTCGGTATGCAGTTGCAGGTGGTTGAATTTTCTCGAGAGATCCTTAGTAATGAAAAAGCCAATTCAGCGGAATTTGATCAGTCCACCCCTCACCCGGTGATCGACCTGATGCCTGAACAAAAAGAGATCACTGATCTTGGCGGCACAATGCGCCTTGGATTGTATCCCTGTCAGTTACAGCGCGGCACAGTCGCCCGCAAAGCTTATGGCGTCGCTCGTGTGCAGGAACGGCACCGCCACCGTTTCGAATTGAACAACCATTACCGTCCCCAATTGGAGGCAAATGGTTTGATCTGTTCTGGTCTTTCTCCCGATGGAAAATTGGTAGAGATTGTTGAGTTAAAAGGTCACCCTTTCATGGTCGGTACGCAGTTCCACCCCGAGTTCCTTTCACGTCCCACAAGACCGCACCCGTTGTTTATTCAATTCGTGCGTGCGGTATGTATCAGGTCAGGCGTTCTCTTCCAGGAGCCGCCTGCCAATAGTGAAGACTGAACTGCAATAGATTTTGTATTATACTTGCACTGTTTTGGACGCATTTCTTGTGATTATAAAAAAAGGACGGATTAAATGGATATAGCAAATGTTGAGGCTTTGGAAGTTCTTGATTCACGCGGCAATCCCACTATTGAAGTAAGTGTTTTACTCGAAGACGGTTCCTACGGAACTGCCATTGTACCTTCCGGAGCTTCCACAGGTATCCACGAAGCATTGGAGATGCGCGATTGCGATAAAAAACGCTACAACGGTAAAGGTGTCCTGAAGGCTGTTGAAAATGTTAACGGAGAGATGGCTGAGAATCTCATCGGTATGGACGCTTCCGAGCAGAAGGATCTGGATGAATTTCTTATCGCGCTCGACGGCACCAAGAATAAATCCCGCCTGGGTGCCAATGCCATCCTGGGTGTCTCCCTGG
>CAZSGL010000238.1:0-2175 GCA_964606265.1 uncultured Anaerolinea sp.
GGGATCGTGGTGATCCTGGCCATGGTACTGGCGCTGGTGGTCAATTACTAGAGGATAAAATGCCCAAACAAAAAAGACTTTTCTGGATCGGCGCACTCGCTGCTGCCGTAGCTTTTGATCTGCTTTTCTGGAAACAAGCACTTGGAATTTCGTTCTTTATCTGGACCGCTGCTTTATTGCTCATCGGTTACCTGTTGGCGTGGCGCGAACAAAAACGCCCATCGGTATTGAGCTGGGGATTGAGCCTGCTCATCCTCGGGTTTGCCTTCGTGCCTGCATGGCGTGCTGAGCCCTTCACCCGCGTCATCAGCGTTATGCTCACGCTCGTGGGAATGCTCCTGCTGACGGCAACTTTTCTCAACGGATTCTGGCCTTCCTACCGCATCGTCGATCACTTCACCGAGCTCTTCAAGGCATTGTTTGGCGGGCTATCCGGGGCGATCCTGTACGGGACGCGCTTCCGCAACCCCCCGTCGGTGGGTGAGGAACCCGTCACGGTGAAAGGTAAAAAGGGGTGGGCTATCCTGCGCGGTGTACTCATCGCTGTACCGGTGGTCACCCTGTTTACCATCCTGTTATCCTCTGCTGACCCGGTGTTTGGTGACTGGATTAAGAAGGTGCTCAACCTGGAGCGCTTGCCGGAGTATCTCTTCCGCCTGTGGTACGTTCTGATGATCGGCTCCTTCCTGGTGGGAATCTACCTGCACGCAATTTACCCGCGCTCGGAAGCGATAAAACCAGAGACAATGGGCGCTTGGATGAAACCCTTTTTGGGCTGGACGGAAACCGGGATAATCCTGGGAGCGGTGGATGTGCTTTTTATCACCTTTGTCATTGTCCAAATGCGCTACCTGTTCGGCGGAAGCGCTAATATCAATGAAACCGGTTACACCTTTGCCGAGTATGCACGCCGTGGTTTTGGCGAATTGGTGGCTGTGGCGGTGTTGAGCATGATCCTTTACCTGGGTTTGAACACCATCTCAAAACGCGAAACCCGTGGCGCCAGGATCGGCTTCAGCGTGGTTTCCATACTGCTGATGGCGAACGTGCTGGTGATGCTCGTATCGTCGCTGCAGCGGCTCATGTTGTACGAAGGCGCATACGGATTCTCGGAGTTACGCACATACACCCATGTGTTCATCTACTGGCTTGGGGCGTTGATCGTGGTAGCAGTGATATTGGAACTGCTGCGCAAAAGCGGCAGGTTTGCACTGGCGTTGATGATCGCTATTATTGGATTTGGCGCAACGCTGGCAGTGATAAATGTAGATGGCTTTATTGTGCAGCAGAATGTGAAACGCGCTACGGCAGGTGAAGAATTGGATTTCAATTATCTGCAGCAGCTCTCCTCGGATGCGGTTCCTGCAATGGTGAGTGCCTACCAGCAGCCCGGGTTGCCAGTGAACGCGAAGGAAGCACTTGGTTCCGCGCTGGCGTGCCGCACAGAGGAGCTTAGCGCTCCAATAGTGGGCGACTCCGGACTGAAATCCTGGCAGTCATTTTCGATCAGTGATTCCACTGCTTCCAGGTTGCTGATGGATAACGCAGCCAGCTGGTCAAAATACAAGGTGTCCAATGATGAAGAGAGGGGAATGACCGTAATGTTGGATGGCGTGGAGAAGTCCTGCGCTGGATTTGACTGGATGGATTAAGAAAATCAAAAATCACCGGGATTCCTTAAGAATCCCGGTTTTTTATACACCGTCCCAACCGAATTTCTCGAAATCCACCACGCCTTCGAGATCAAAAATAATACCTTCGTCTTCAAGAAGTGTGCGTTGAATATGGGTTCCCATGCCAAAACCGTGCGGACTGACCTTGCCTTTGGCGTTGATCACCCGCTGCCAGGGCACGTCCGCGTCTCCCTTTTGGTTTGCCAGTGCGGCCAGCGCAAACCCCACCATTTGCGCCGAACAACGCCCAACTATACGCGAGATCTGCCCATAAGTGGCCACCTTGCCGGCTGGTATCTGGCGCACGACGGAATAAATCACATCATACAAGCGAGGTTCATCCATGTTACCTTCTCTTCTTAAAGCGTCATCCATTTCAAATAATCATACAGCAAATCCTCCCAGGCACTTCATGGTAGAATTTCACCCATGAAAAGATGGCAATTTTGGCTGGGGTTGGCGATCAGCATCGTCTTCATGTATTTTGCGCTCAACAAGTTAA
>CAZSGL010000239.1:0-2175 GCA_964606265.1 uncultured Anaerolinea sp.
GGGGTGCGGGGTCTGGTGAGCGGTGCACCAGCCCGGGTACCGGGGAGTGGCGGTCTTCTGCCAGCGAGTCTTCCATCATCCCGGTAAAATCAGCAATCTCGCCGGAAGTGGGGATGACCTGTTTGCGGATGGGATCATCGGGATCGTCCGGGTCAATGCGCGAAACATAATAGGGGGTCACATCCACGCGGAACAAGCCGTCAGTGGACAAGGCTTTGCGCTCACTATCCGTGAGCTTGAGCACCTTCTCGAAATCTTCGGCGGAATTGAGGCGGTTGGACATCTGCCAGCGCCAGTCATTCCACTTTTCATCTGGGACATCTGCAAAGAGCGGAGCACGTTTTGAATCGAACGGGATTGGGGACATGTATTCTCCTTATACCGAATAAAAGATACTTTCCTGACTTGATTTTAAGGGTTAATCAGAGGAAGGTCAACCGACAAAAAAATACTCCTGATACGGGGAGGCATCAGGAGTACGACTGGATCCGTTGGAGATGAGTTCTATACCTGGTAAGGTACTTCCATGATCACCAGCCCTGGTTTGAAAAGCAAGGCAAAACGGAGCATCAGGGCTGTCTGGTTGTGGAGCAGGTTCTCCCACCAGTGAGACGGGACAAACTGCGGTACGATCACCGTCAGAACTTCATTGGGTTCACGAATGGATAGTAACTGCTGGATGTACTCCAATACTGGCTCAAGCAGGAGGCGGTAGGGTGAATTAAGGATGACCAGGCGGGTGCCATCACCGTACTGCTCCCATTTGTCGCGTACCCTTGCTGATTCTTCCGGGTCGATGGAAACATGCACAGCAGTGACATCAGGACCGAGAGAGCGGGCGTACGCCATTGCGGATAAAGTGCCGCGATGAACCCCTGCCACAAGGACAACGATACGCTGGCGGCTAACACGGATGCTGGACTTGTATTTATCCAGTGAGAGTTTTTTGGCCAAAGATTTGTAATGGCGATGAATTGTGAAAAATATTGTAACGAGTATGGGGATCAAGATTACGATGACCCATGCGCCATCTTTAAACTTGGTCACAGCAAAGACGATCATCACTATAAATGTGCAGACCGCTCCAAATCCATTGACCAGCAATTTGAATTTCCACTGGCGGTCGTGAATCACTGTAGAGCCTGGTTCGACCAGGCTCTCGTCCTTTTTTAGATGCCCGGATTTCCACCAACGTTTTGCCATACCTGCCTGGGAGAGTGTAAATGATAAGAAAACCCCAATTGCATAAAGCGGGATCATACTGGTAACGTTCGCTTTGAAAAAAATAATCAACAAAGATGCCAGGATCGCCAGGGTTACAATGCCACGGGAGTAAACCAGTCTACTTCCCCGGAAGGTCAACTGGCGGGGCAAGAATCCATCACCAGCATGGAGAGCCCCCAACCTCGGAAAATCAGCGAAAGCGGTATTGGCTGCCATGATCAATATTACTGCAGTGCCCGATATTACCAGTAAATAAAAGATACCCTGATTGCCATAAACAGTACGCGCCAATTGTGAAATAACCGTTTCCAATTCTGAAGGAACGGCTCCGATCTTTCCCGAAAGTAATGAGATGGAAAGGAACAAGGTCGCCAATATCGCGGACATCCATAATAATGTTTGACCTGCATTCTTGCTTCGGGGTTCCTTGAATGCCGTAATACCATTGGATATGGCTTCTATGCCAGTTAACGCCGATGTACCGCTGGAAAAGGCATGCAATAAGAGGAATGGAGTAACCACACCGATTACACCTTTCAGTTCAAACGCTGGCGGGTTTACAACCATTCCCAAGTTCCCATTTAACAGTCTAAATAAACCGATTCCAACCGTGATCGACATGCCTAAGAGGAAAAAATAAGTTGGAATGGCAAAAAGCACTCCAGATTCCTTCACCCCCCGCAAGTTAATGACCATGATGAACATGACGAGTGTAACAGCGATTATCACACGATGGGGATAGAGGATTGGAAATGCTGAGACAATTTGTGCCACTCCTGCTGAAATTGAAACGGCAACCGTTAAGATGTAATCAGTAAGCAAAGCTGCACCGGCGGTTTGAGCAGGCAACTCGCCCAGATTGTCGCGGGCGACGATGTATGCTCCACCACCACCGGGATAAGCGTGGATTGTTTGTTCATAAGAAAACGTAACAATCGCCATCAGAATGAC
>CAZSGL010000240.1:0-2170 GCA_964606265.1 uncultured Anaerolinea sp.
CCTGCAGGGAACCCAGTAGGAAACAACGACTCACACAAAAGACCTTGAGAAACCCTCAAGGTCTTTATTTTATCTTTGTGGCGGTCGTGCTTTATAATTATGCTAAGACGTACAGGAATAAGAGAAGGGAAATTATAGTGAAACCAATGCGGCGCAAACTTTACGTAACCAGCATAATTGCTGTCACTTTGATGTTACTGATCACCTCGTGTGGAAAACAGTCCGCCACGAGCCCGGTGAACCAAACACCCGTTATAACTTCCACGGCAACCGCTACAGCCCTACCTCCCAAAACACTGGTGGTTTGCCTTGGAGAGGAGCCGTCGTCTCTGTACATGTACGAGAATTCTTCCCGCGCCATGTGGAGTGTTTTAGAAGCCATTTATGATGGACCGATCGACACTGTTGACTACCTGCCCGAACCGGTCATTTTGCAAGCCTTGCCGACGCTTGAAAACAGCGGAGTGAAAATAACCTCAGTTGCCGTTGCTGCTGGCGATGAAGTAGCCAACGTGGAAGGTGATTTGGTGGCGCTCGCCAAAGGCGTAAAGGTTTTCCCGGAAGGCTGCACTTCGCCGGATTGCGCGGTGGAATGGGACGGTCAGATAGCATTGTCCGTGGTGCAAATGTCAGCGAGGTTTACCATCAAACCGGGGATTACCTGGTCTGATGGGCAGGCATTGACTGCAGAGGACTCGGTCTTCTCGTACACAGTGTCTGTTGACCCCGCCACAGATGTCACCAAAAACCTGATCAAACGCACTACCAGTTACACGGTGGTTGACGCGCAGACGGTGGAATGGACGGGGCTCCCCGGTTACCTTACCATGAATCCGGGAGCATTTTTCTGGATTCCACTGCCTAAACACATCCTCGGTGAAATGAGCGCAGAACAACTGAACGATGCCGATGAAACCAATAAAAATCCCCTCGGCTGGGGTCCTTACATTGTGGACGAGTGGGTGGCTGGTGACCATATCCGCCTGGTGAAAAACGAGTTGTATTTCCGCGCTGGTGAAGGTCTGCCGGAATTTGACGTGCTAGTTTACCGCTTCATTCCTGCAATGGCGGTGACAGATCTTTCACCGCTGGTGACTGGCGAATGCGACATCATGGAAACCTCAGTTGGGCTGGAATCACAAATCCAACAGTTACGCGAATTGGAAATTGCAGGGGAGACCAGGTTATACATCGGTCAGGGGCCTGAATGGGAGCTGATCAATTTCGGCATCAACCCCGCGTCGTTTGATGATACCTACAACCCCTATGTTGACCGGGCGAATTTCTTTGGCGACCTGCGCGTGAGACAGGCTTTTGCTGCCTGTATCGACCGCGAGAAGATCATCAAGGATGTCTTATTCAGCCAGTCTCAAATACCCGCAACCTACCTGCCGGCTAACCATCCGTTTGCGGTTGATGGACTTGCAACAATTGCGCATGATACTGCCAGGGGAATGAGTCTGCTTGATGAAGCTGGTTGGTTGGATAAGGATGGTGACCCTGCTACTCCACGCGAATCATCCGGAATAAGCGGAGTTTTGAATGGGACGGCGTTCTCGATCACTTACAATGTAACGCAAAGTCCGCTGCACGCCAGTGTTGCTGACATTGTGATTTCGTCTCTGGGTGAATGCGGCATAGCTGTGACACCCCAGTACTTGTCAGTGGAGGATATGTTTTCTTCCGGACCGGCCGGTGTGGTATTCGGACGGGCATTCGACCTGGCGGAATTAGCCTGGTCCACAGGGCGCCAACCGCCTTGCTTCCTATATTCCTCCGAGGAGATACCGAGCTTATCCAATAGCTGGTTGGGTACGAAGTTCGGCGGTGTAAACATCACTGGATACGAAAACGAGGGCTATGATATTGCTTGCAGCCGCATGTTTTCGACTGGGCTGGATACGGCGGCTTTTGCAACAGATAATGAAACGACGCAACGGTTGATCGCTGAAGAATTGCCTGTACTGCCACTTTTCTATCACCTCAAGGTGATGGTCTCCCGCGTGGAACTGTGCGGTGTTTCACTTGATGTTAGCGCGCGCAGCGGAATCAACCAACTGGAATCTTACGACCTCTCCACAGGGACATGCCCATAACTGGCGGGCTGTAGAGCCATGAGATTTTTCACAAAAGATTTTGATTTGTGTTAAAATCTACCCCACGGCAATGC
>CAZSGL010000241.1:0-2139 GCA_964606265.1 uncultured Anaerolinea sp.
ATTTTCGGTCTGATCGGCGTAGTGATCAGCGAAAATGTTCCATCCCTGAAAATACTCCATGAAGCTGACGCTGTTGCAGCTCTTGGGGTGGCTGTGATTGTGATCTACATCAGCCTGCAGCTTGGTAAACGGACTGTGATGGCATTACTCGATACCGCCCCAAATGGTTTGGAAGATGAAATAGAAAAAGCCGTGGAAGGTATTCCAGGTGTGACCAATTGCCACCAGATCCGCATACGCCAATCCGGACCGGACACTTTCATTGATGCGCATGTTTTGTTGGATGGTGGATTATCCCTGAATGAAGCCCATGCTTTAACTGAGCAAATAGAGAAAGTTATTCAAAAACTCTCGCCATTGGCTGATGTGACCGTCCATCCTGAGCCGAATCCGACAAATCTGGACCCGATCGAAAGTGAGATGGCAGCATGATGTTAACCAATCCAACAATCGAGCTTATCACGCAGTGTGCGGAAATTCCATCCTTCACGACCTACGAAGAGCGGTTAATACCGTTCATTGAACAGATCGCCTCCGGTGTTCCAAGCGCTGAATCGACCCGGGTGGCGGAGAATAACATCGTGATCAAAGTGCCGGGGAATCCCGCCAAACCAACCATCGCCATCACCGCACACCTGGATAAGATCAATCATTTTGGATTGGATAGGTCCGCCATACTCCCTGTTTCTGTTACTATAGATAAGATCATCGGGCAGTTGGATGACTCGGTCGGGGTGGGACTATGTCTTTCCATATTGCAGCAAACCTCAAGAGGTGATTTTCCACCCATGCTGTTCCTGTTCTCAGAAATGGAAGAAGGCAATGGGTTGAAGTATCACCCCGAATGGCTTCGAGGCGGGGGCGAGGGTGTACGTTCCGGGTTGGGTGCAGAGCGGATCAGTGAATACCTTTTGCAGAATAACCTCGTACCGGACCAGGTCATCACCATCGACACAACCCCGCTTTTCAAAGGCGAACCGGGTCTGGCGATCTATACCGATCACTGGGAGAAGAACGGGCTAACCCCGCCACCTGACCTCATCTCAGCAACCGAAAAGGTGTATCAGCGCTTCATGGAAATCGATCCGGAATTACTAAAATATAACAATACCAATGATTACCTGGCTTATGGTTTGAAATTGAACCAGGATCCCGCGCGTCCGATCACCAGTATCGCGTTGGAGCCGGCCATCTTCCCCTATCACCAATCGGGTGAAGAAGTCTTTTTGGGGGATATTGTCAGGTTGGAAAAGTGTCTGGTGAAATATTTGGGAAAATAGTAATTAGTTGATCAGTTGATCAGTCAATTAGTCAATTAGTCAATTAGTCGATAAGTTGATTAGATGATTAGTTTAGTAGTCGATCAGTTGATTAGTAAATTAGTTGATTAGAAAAGATTTGATTGCGAGATTGGTTAGGTTCCAGGTTACCAAAGTAATTAACATATTGTGCTCACAAATCACTAATCACTACTCACTTTTTACTTCCCCTTCAATCCCAATCCTCAGCCCGCAGGTGATCGACTTGCCGGTGGAGGATGCCTTTGACCACTGCCAGTGTAATGGTCGAAACGATGATCAGGATGATCGAGAGGGTCAACGCCTGCGTCAGATCGATCTCGAAGCCGATGAATATGGCCAGCGGCATGGTTTGTGTACGTCCCGGGAAGTTGCCGGCGAAGATGAGCGTGGCGCCAAATTCTCCCAGTGCCCTGGCCCAGGTGAGTACTGCGCCGCTGATCAAGGCTGTACGCGAAATGGGCAGAATGATGTGGCGGAAAACGTCCCAACGGTTGGCTCCGTCCAGTGCGGCAGCTTTGCGCAGTTCGCAGTCCACATCCATGAAACCGATTGCGGCAGCCTTGATATACAGCGGCGCGGCGATGAAGGTCTGCGCCATGATGACTGCTGTCTCGGTGAATGGTAGTTCAATGCCAAACTGCGACAGCCAGGCGCCTACCAGTCCGCGCCGACCGAAAGCCATCAACAGAGCCACACCGGCGACAGCCGGCGGCAGCACAGTCGGCAGGTCCACCAGCGTATCAACTACCCGATGAAAGCGGTAATTGCGATGCGAGAGGTAATAAGCCACCGGTGTGCCCAGCAGGATCGATGCGACCACCGAAATGATCGTCGTTCT
>CAZSGL010000242.1:0-2132 GCA_964606265.1 uncultured Anaerolinea sp.
TACCTGGCGGGTGAGGAGCCTGGGTTGGCAGCAGTCCTGGAAACTGGGCTGGAAACGAATGGCGGCGTTGTTCAAAGGCAAGCTGGAAAAGTAATCAAAAAGTAATCATACAAAATCGGCAATAATTAACCTTGTAGGGGCGATTCGTGAATCGCCCTTATGAATTTCTATTGGGATATTTGTTTGAAGAGGGCGGTGGTTTCGAGCGAGGGATCTACATCCAAGTCTTCGCGCAGGACGTTAACGCAGCGCTGGTAAACGCTGTGAACGGCAGCGCGGTTGCCGCGAGCGGCATGGCACTGCATCAATACCTGGAAGGCGGGCTCGTTGCAGGGGTCAGCAGCCAGGATCTCGTGGCTGATGCGCATGGCTTCGTCGCACTGATCAGCGCTCAAAAGTGACTGAGCGAGTTTAAGAGCGCATTGGAGGTAGGTTTCGCGCATGTGTTCACGCACGGGGTCTGCCCAGCTCTCATTACAACTTTCGCAGAGGTAATCGCCCTGGTAAATCGCCAGGGCATCCCGCAGGTCATCCGGATTCTCTGAGGCGGCCAGGGCGGAAAAGTCATCAGTGTCCAGGGTGATTTGCGCCGCGGGGTTGACCCCGTAGAGGTTTTCGCGCCGGGTGATGAAGAAGGAGTTGCGCCCGGGTTCGCGCAGGGGTTCGAGGGCGCGTCCGAGGGCATTGAGGGCAACCTTGAGGTTCTGCGCAGCAGCGTCTGGATCGAGATCCGGCCACAGGCGGTCAGCCAACTGCTCACGGGTGAACCATTTCCCCTTGTTGTTAATGAAGAACTGGAAAAGCTGGCGTGCCTTCTCGCGCTGCCAGTCACGCGGATTGGTGAGGGACTTGCCGCGCCACACCTCAAACCTGCCTAATGTGCGTATAGCCATTGAATAACCAGGGTGGTAATCCAGATCCTGCAGAGAGAGCCCATGGTGGAGGGAGGCGAGCCAATCCTTTTCGATTCCAAGGTGATAGGCTTCCAACAGCAAAGGAAGAAGGAGTTGAGTATCCTGAAGTCCCAGGTGGCTGGGGCGGGTGAGGAGGAACCCAAAACGATGTTCTTTTAATCGAGGTGCGGTGTGGGTGAACAGATCAAGCGCTTCTTTATGATTGCCATTTTGCCAGTGATTCAATACCAGTGCAACACTGGCTGCGTCTACCCCGAAAATATCTCCAACATCCACAAACCGGGAGACGCTTTTTAACAACCACTCTTCTGCCTTGCTAAATTCACCCGCCAGCGCATAGGAGGTACCCATGGTTGTCATCAATAATGAAACGAACCAGCTGTCACCGGAGACCTCAGAGATTTCAATCGCCTGGTTGGCAAAGCGCAGGGCTTCGGTCAGGTGTCCCTGGTAACCGTAAAAACGGCATAACCCCCACAAAGGCTCCACCTGCACGCGCATCACGTTGAATGGTTTTACCAGTTCAATGGAGCGCAAATAATACTCTCTTGACTGTTCGAGGCGTCTGGTACGCCATGGAGTTTGGGGATGAAGCTGCGCGGCATGACCCAGGCGCATCAGCCCGACTGCTTCTACGAAAGGAGAATCCAACTGCCGGCTGATCTCAATTCCCTGGCGGGCGAAGGCTTCTCCTTTTTCAATATTTCCCAGCATGGCGTGAATTAGGGAGAGCAGCAGCGGCATCTCGCGGTGGAAGCGCTGGGGACGCTGCACGGTGGGGACACCTTCAATTTCAACCTGGTACGGCTCAAAGCGTTCCACGGCGTCAAACAACTGCCCGGTGCGCAGGAGGGCGCGTGCTTCAAGGTAAATATCATCCGGGTCAGATTCGGAGCGCAGCATACTGGCTTCCTTGTGCAAGGCGCGCGCCTCATCCGGTTTGCCCATATTCAACTTGTTTTCTGCCAATTGATCGAGCAGCGACGCCACCTCGGCGGGGTGTTCCTGAGGTTCCAGCAGCGACACGGCTTCTTCCAATAAACTGGAGGCTTTCAGCGGACGGATCGTATCGAGGTACACCTGGGCTTTACTGCGTAGGGCGCGGCTGCGTCCGGGTTGGTCCTTGTGCTGCAGGTACATCTTTTCTGCGCGGTTGTACGAGTTAATCGCATCCTCAAATTGCGAGCGCAAGCGCTGCACATCTCCCTGCAGCAGGCG
>CAZSGL010000243.1:0-2082 GCA_964606265.1 uncultured Anaerolinea sp.
TAATCACGATTCTAGAGTTTATCCTAGTCTTTGGGGCTCTGGTTTTCTTTCATGAATTTGGGCACTTTATTTTTGCCAGGATCAATAAGATTGATGTGGAGGAGTTCGGTTTGGGTATGCGCCCGCGCATGTTGAAATTGTTCGTGCTTGGCGGCACCTTGTTCACATTGAACTGGATCCCTATAGGCGGATTCTGCCAGATGAAAGGCGAAAACGGAGAGACCGCTGAGCCAGGCAGTTTCCAGGCTGCAAAACCCTGGCGAAGGTTGCTAACCCTGCTTGGAGGACCGATTACAAATTTATTGATCGGTATGCTCATCATCGCTTTTATATTTACCCGCACCGGTGCGCCAAACCAAAATGTAGTGAACATCATGGCGATCAACCCGGGTACGCCTGCTGCTTCCGCTAACCTCCAGGTTGGGGATGTTATCAAGGAAATCAACGGAGTCAAAATTGATGGATTTTCCAAATTATCGCAGCTAATTTCTGCCAACCTGGATCAACCCATCGAGATGACAATTGTACGGGACGGAACCCAATCTATTGTTAACCTTACTCCGCGAAGTGATTATCCATCCAACCAGGGACCATTAGGGATTACGATCTCCAATCCGGTCGAAAAGGTAAATTTCTTTCAGGCAATACCGACAGCCTTTGGATCCACAATTGACCAGGGAGTGCAACTGGTGATGCTTCCCGTCAGGCTGATAAGCGGACAGATTGCTCCATCAGATGCCCGTATGGTGAGCGTCAAAGGGATTTATGATATCTTCTCAGAAGTGCAAACGGTCGATAAAGAAGAAGCCGCCCAGGATCCTTCAATGGCGGGGTTAACCACCCTCTCGTTCCTGGCGATCATTTCCATCGCGCTTGGCTTCACAAACTTGCTGCCAATCCCCGCACTCGACGGCGGCAGAATTCTATTTTTACTTCCTGAACTGTTATTCAAAAAGAAGATCAAACCTGAACTTGAAGGCAAGATCCATATGGCAGGATACATCCTTTTAATGGTCTTGATGGTTGTCCTGATCATCAATGATATTTTGAATCCGATCGTGTTGAGGTAAGTGCAAAAATGGATGTTGCGCCCATTTCACTGGATTTTAACGAAATCCTGGCAGGTCTCCAGGATATGTCCCGTTCCTTTCCTGGAAAATTGTTGAGAGGATTCTCCGATCTCTCACCGCTTAAACTAAAAAAACTTCTACCTGTTTGGGTAAATTTGCCATCCACCCGAAAGGTAAACCTTCTGGAAGACCTTGAAGTAATCCTAGAAAAAGATACAATCGTAAATTTTGACGAGTTGGCCAAGGCTGTCTTATCGGATGTTGATCCTGCGGTGCGAGTTCTGGCTATCCGCCTCTTGTGGGAATGTGAAGATACGACATTAGTCCCGACCCTGATCGAGATGTTGTTTGAAGATCCTGATGAAGCTGTGCGCGCTGGTACAGCCAATTTGCTGGGGCGTTTTATTTACCTGGGTGAATTGGACCTGATTCAAGATACGCACAAGATCTCCATTGTTCGCAACTTACTGGACGTAATTGCTGGTGAGGATTTACCCCAGGTGAAACAACGGGCATTGGAATCTTTGGGTTATGCAAGTCATCCAAAAATACCTGATTTGATAAAAACAGCATTGGCTTCAGGTGAAACTTTGTTTGTGAGCGCTGCCTTGTGCGCTATTGGTCATACAGCGGATGATACATGGGAATCAACCGTGCTGGAATATCTTGGGTCTACAGACTACGAAATCCAATATGAAGCGATCCGCGCTGCAGGGGAATTGGAATTAACCTCCACAATCGATTTTCTCGTGGCGATGCTTGAGGAAGATGCGGTTGACCCGGATTTACGTTTGGCAGCAATTTGGTCCCTCTCCCAAATCGGCGGAGATCCCGCTCGAGATACGCTTACAGCCCTGCTCGAATCCAGTGAAGATGAAGAAGAGATTGAATTGATCGAATCCGCCCTGGACAATATGGATACCGGTGGCGATCGTCAAAACTTAAAAATGTTAGACTTTGACCCGGATGAAGAGGATGACGAAGAAATTGCCGGAGAAGAATTTTCCGATGA
>CAZSGL010000244.1:0-2081 GCA_964606265.1 uncultured Anaerolinea sp.
TTACCCATCCATCCTCTGACAACAAACTCAAATTGCAATCAAGAAGCTTGATTGCATCAAGCCATAGGTTTTTATATTGTGGAGGGGCAATAAAAATATAGTCAAAACTATTTTGCGGTGATGAACGTATGAACTGAAATGCATCTCCCTGCTTCACTATTGCATATTCTTCGAGGTGTGTTGTTGCCAGATTCTGTTTGATTACTCGAACAGATTGTGGCGCAAAGTCTAGAAACAAACAGGATTTCGCACCTCGACTTAATGCTTCGATTCCAACACTTCCTGTGCCTCCGAAGAGATCCAGGAAATTGGAATCAACTATGTCTGGACCGATGATGTTGAAAAGGGCCTCTTTTACCCGATCAGTAATCGGGCGGGTTGTGTCACCCGGGACTGATGCGATGCGGATTCCCCTGGCTTTACCCCCGATGATCCTTGGTTGTGCCATTAATTATGTCCCTTTTCCACGCTTTCACGAACAGCGAGAATATTTGCATGCGGGGCTGTGATAGGTAACACGCAACCTGTACCAAGAATGAATTTCTCACCACGAGTCGAATCAATTGCTCGTATTGCTTCATGTGTTACCATTTTTGGATCACCGTTAACCAGAGTCTCCCATTGTTTTAATCCACCACACACAATTCCATCGAAATTCTGTTGCGCCTCCTTAAGATTTGGTTTGGTATGCTGGTCATGCCAATTTAAGACCTGGACAGGGAGGTGGGATACTTTATCAAAATAGATGTCGGTTCCATGTATATGACCAATATTCAGCCAAAAACTTTGGCAGTGTGACAAAATTTCCATATCCATTGAAAATTCAAATTCATCGAATTCTGCAGGACTCAAAATACCAGCCTGCGCGTGTTGAACTGCGAAAAAAATACCGTCTATTCCATGGGTTTTACAGGAATTAATGAAGTTAATCGTTGTTTCTTTTATTATCTCGAGGGCAATTTTGACTTCAGCCGGCCATAGGCGCAAATGTGTGACAAGTTTATCTCTGCCTACAAGGTTTTTTGCCTGTGACAAGGGACTGAAAATGGTTTGAAGTATTGGAGTTCCTGGCGGAAGAGCAGATTTTACAAGGCGGATACACTCTAATTGATCTGCGAGGGCTCCTTTGCTGACAGACAAAGGCCTTATGGACGACCAATCACGGGGTTCAGTTATTACCTGATGGACGAATTCCCTGGTTCCTTCGGGATTTCCTTTCCATTCATCACGAACTCCCCAATCTTTTACACAAAATGACGATGCCGGAGTAATCTTTACCAGGTCAAAATCGTAAGTTTCCTGGAAACGCACAACGGCTTTTGCCAATAAACTCGCGTCCTGGTCTTCCACGGGAAAATGCCTCCATAGAGCTACAGGAGTCCTGTCAATTGGCTCACCAGCTATACTCCTGTTGATACGGTCAGAATGCTTCATGATTGGTTTCCTGAATGTCATGCGGGAACGTTTTTAAAAGTCCAAAACCGATTCGCAAAGTAATTCCATAACAGAACTACACCGATGGCGATTGCCAGGCTTACGTTATGGGCAACTATTGTGGGCGTAAGCAGATTTGGAACATATTTTTCAGCCATTGGAATAAGGACTTTTTCAAGCCACGCAAGCAGGGGTGTTCTGATCAATAATCCAACTACACTGACAAGCACAAATTGTAGTAATTGGTTGACTATAGGTCCTTTTCTTGATCCAGAAAACGTCCAGATACGGTTGAGGATGAAGTTATTGACCACCGCGAGAGAAAAGGAAATGACACTGCTGAGCAGAAACGGCATGTTAAAGACCAATGTCAACAGATTTAAGAAACCGAAATCAACAATTGAACCAATCGTTCCAACAATACCAAATCTGATGAAGCGGGCTAATTCTTTCTTCTTAATCCCCATAGACATTATTTGCCCAATTTAGATCTAAAGAAGTTTATGGTGTTTTCCAACCCGGATTGCAAATCAACTTTTGGTTCCCAGTTCAATATGGATTTGGCTTTGGAGATGTCTGGCTGTCTGCGCTGGGGATCATCTCCGAGACGCAGATCCATCTTGTGGATAATGCCCTTTGTGTTGCCG
>CAZSGL010000245.1:0-2023 GCA_964606265.1 uncultured Anaerolinea sp.
GGGTGCACTAAAAGGTTGTAGAAAATCAACCTGCTAAAGGCAGATTGGAAATCGTTTCAAAACCTTTGCCCTCCGACAACCAGGCAGCCCGAGCCTTGGCCGTTGCCACCACCCCCGGCAGGGTCCAGCGTGCACCCGCGATTTTCAGACGAGCCGTTGCAATCTGCTTACAGGCACTTTCCACCGTGCCACTGCCAATCCAATAGCCCTTCTCCCGGTACTCCCCATACGCCATGCGCTGCTGATTGTGGGTGTAATAGCTGACCGCCCGCCCCGCTGCCTCACGCGCCCCAGCGGGAAACAAGTCCGGTTGACAAGTCTCAATCACCTCTTCCACCCGCCCCTGCCATAACGCCTCTTTGACCTTGTCCAACCAGCCCTGTCGCTCCTCTGTCTGGCTGAAGGCAGCTTCGGCAATCGGCGTCAGATACGCACAGGCATGGTACCAATCGACGATCTGGATGGCTTTGGGATAATAGTGTTCCACCAGTTTCCAGATCCAACTCGCCCCGTCACACACAAAGATGAGCTCCTCCGCCTGATCCGCCCTGCGCTGCACCCCACTCGCCCACACCAACTCGCCAAATGCCTGGGCTGAGCTGATGTCGCTGTGATATGTGATCTGTTGAGCCCTCGGTTTTTCCTGTCCATAGACCCCGACCACCTCGTACCAGCACATGGTTTTCAACTCCCGCCATTCTGCCTCCACAGGCACCTGCGCCCCATCTAGCGAACCGTACAACCGTTCGGGCGGCTCTTCTGGCAGGTTGCGCTGCCGCTCTTGCAGCCAGTCCTCATCCAGACTGTCTGTCACCCACTGCGCCTCCCGCTGCGCCTGTCTGTCCCCCACCGCCTGGGTCTGTTTGCGAATGGTATTGTCGCTGACTTCCAGCAACAAGAACGCCTGGATGCTTCGGCTGGCCCGTTCAAAGGCCATCTCCACCCCCATGATCGCCAACAACTCGCCCAGCACCCCGCTGACTTCCCCTGGGTTCAGTTCCCAACGCTGATCCAGCGGGGATGTTTTTTGCCCACAGGCTTTGCACCCGTAATAGGAGCGCGCATAGCTGGCCCAGCCAAAGACGGTCAGGATCTTGGCCTTGCGCCGAGAGATGCGTTTTGCTTTCGATCCGCAGCCACAGCGCAGGCAGGTCCCTTGTTTGCGCTCTTCCTGCTCCAGTATTTTTTCATACCCGCGTTGCCCGATCGCCTTGACCACTTCACGGATCCCGTTTTCCAGTTCCACCGCATTGTGAACCTGTTCCTCCTCGATCAACCGCCCCATTTCTTTCGCCAGCAGGGTCGATATTTCTTCTACCGTTCTTGTGCTAAAATCCATTGGAGAGCCTCACTATGTTTCTGCGTTTCGACAACCTGATCATAGCCTATGAGGCTCTTTTTTTCTACAACCTTTTAGTGCTCCCGGGTGATCTGAATTGTATGCCACAAGAGGATTGGTGGGCAAATATTCAGCAGATGAAATACGCGCGTGGAAACAGATCCATCACATTTTATCTATGCCGGTCAGAGAAATGAGCGGCTTAAATGGCTGAAGCCCTCTCGTTGGTCTTGGTGGTGATAAACCAATGGTTCCCGAATGGATCCTGCACAGCACCTATCCGCTCACCGCATTCGCGATTGATCGGGGAATAGAGTGAAGTTGCCCCTGCATCGAGGGCGCGCTTATAGACGATATCCGTGTCAGGTACGTACACATGCAGGGATACAGGCCGCGGTTGAAATTTCTCACTGGAGTCTGCAACCTCGATGATCGAGTCGCCGATCTTCAGGATCGCGCTGGCAATCCTGTTATCGTCTCCATGGGAACAATCAAGCACGTCTGCATCAAAAACAATCGCAATAAACTCAATTAATCTGCCGGCCTTTTCAACGATGAGATACGGAATGACGTCTTGTAGACCCACAGGGCGATAAATCTCGGCCATCTTCTGCTCCTGATTACTTGAACCTGCTTTCACAAATCAGTCCCGCGATAGACTTTCTTTAACATTTCTATCTTTTG
>CAZSGL010000246.1:0-2012 GCA_964606265.1 uncultured Anaerolinea sp.
GCAGCGCGATGAGGAAGGCGATGACCGGCACGATGGCGAAGAAGAAACGGATGCCGAAGAGTGTGTGCGTAGTCTGCACCGCTGCATCAGCATTGAAGCCGTATAACTTAAGCGCCCATCCCATAACGAACGCTCCAACACCACCAGAGATCTTACCCAGAAGCGAGTTGGCGCCAAAATAGATGCCTTCGTGGCGTTCACCGGTTCTGGCCTGGTCCACCTCGACCACATCCGGGATCATGCTCCACGGGAAGACATACTGCGCGGAGAAGCCCACGCCAGCGACGAATGCCACCAAATAGATCAGGGGTGTGGGGTGGTTAGGCAGGAAGAACGCACCAATAATGGCGACACTGGCGATCCCGAGCCCAAGGGCATAAGACGGACCTTTATTGAGCTTCTTGGAAACCAACTGCCAGGGGATGAGGAAGAGACCGACCGTGCCCAGCATCACCAGCATAACCAGGAAGAATTGATCTCCCATACCGAGTTGAAAAGTTACAAAATAGGTCAGCAGCCCCGTGAGCAGCGTGAAGCTGATGCTGATGATGGTGCTCATGATCATGTACTGAACAAAAGGTCGATTTTTAAAGATCTGGATGATCTGCTTCCAGGGCGGCATGGTGGCAGGAACCAGGTCAGGATTGGGCTTTTCCTTCACAAACAAGGTTGTGATCAATACCGTTATAACCGCCACAACGCCGTAAATAGCACCCGTGTAACTGTACGCCGCCGGTTCGGAGGTGCCCATGCCGATAAACATGTTTGCCAGCATCGAGGTGGCCCCCGCTCCAAGGATGTACCCCAGCACAGTGAAGATCATGCGTATGGAGATGAGCGAAGTGCGTTCGTTGTAGTCATAGGTCAATTCGGCTGACATGGCGTAATACGGAACGCTGACCAGGGTCTGGGTGGTATCCACCAGCAGGAAGGAACCCAGCACAACCAGGAAAGCCGCGGCGCCGGTCAACCCGGAGGGGAGCGAGAACAACAACCACACTGTGAGACCAAAGGGAATGGCGCCAAAAAGCATAAACGGTTTGCGGCGTCCCCAGCGGGTACGTGTGCGGTCAGAAAGGTAACCCACGAGGGGGTCATTGATGGCATCCCAGGTGAATTTACCAACCAATAACGCCGTGCCAATTAATGCCGGATCCATACCCAGGACTTTGTTGTAATAAAAGAAGAGCACGAACTGGATGGCGGCGGTGACCATCGCAATCCCCAGGTCTGCTGTTCCATAAGCAAACTTGGTCCCCAGGGTTAACTTGCCGGTTTTCAATGTGTTTTCCATTTCACTTCCTCCTCATGGATTCTCGTGCAAGCAATAAGAACTCGTCTCCACGGATAACGTGAAGATGGGGCAACTCCAATTTGCTGATAAAACCCTCCACATCGGCAATGGTTGTGCGGTAAGCAAAAAGGTGAACGCCGATGAAGCGCGGTGTTCTGCCCAGTGCCAGGATGAGCTGCCTAACCGTTTCCAGCAGTTCATCGGCATTGAGGGCGATCTCGCTCACCAGTGGAGACTCGTTGGCAACGATGGGAACGTCTTCCACCAGGGTCATGGGGGCGCGGTTGACCACGGCATAACCGCACAGGTAACCCAGCAGATTTCCGTGATGGCGCGCCAATAGACGCAGCACGCGCGCGGGCGGGTCCGCCACGTAGGAAGTGACCACGTTAATCCCGGCAAGCTCGCAGATACGGGCGCTCTCGCGCAGGTAGATGGGCAGGTTGGGCATGAGAGGCGGCACCACGTAACCCGCGCCTGAAGGTCCGGCGATGAGGCAATCCTGCGGGCTGGCGCTGCGTTGGTAGCGCTCGAGCAGGGCAGGCGCGAGTTCCACCAGCAGAGGCTGGACTTCCCAATTGAAGGGAATCCTGCCGCGCGCGGGACTGTTCCAATTGCCCAGTTCAGCCGTGTTCATCATCATTAACTGGTCGCCATCGGAGAGGGTAAAGGTGACGTAGATTCCGTCGGGGTCAATCTCCCGGGCGGGGGGCGGCGC
>CAZSGL010000247.1:0-1996 GCA_964606265.1 uncultured Anaerolinea sp.
TAAAACCAAACACGCTAAACACGGTTACAACAATTGCTCCACTGCCTGTTCTGGTGAACAGGTGCGGTCGTAAACCTTATGTAAAACCCGGTCGATCTCCGCTGGCGAGTGATTTTGCTGCCAGTTATGCAACAACCTGAATTTCAATAATTGCTCAAATTCGACCTTGAGCCGTTCGCGGTTGCGACTTGCCAGGACGCCTGAATCTTTCATATAGTCGCGGTGTGTAAATATCGCCGCCACAAGTTCATCAATCCCGGCAGCGCGGATGGCAACTGTTTTAATCACCGGAGGCTGCCAGCCGTGAGGGTCTGCAGTTTCACCTGCCACAGGTTGTTGATGACCGGCTTTGCCGTTGATCCCCATCGGATAACCCAATTCCAGGTTAGCCTTGAGCGCGCGTTCAGTGCTCTCGACCCCGGGCAGGTCTGCCTTGTTGAGTACAAGAATATCCGCAATCTCCAGTATGCCGGCTTTGATCGCCTGGATATCATCGCCGAACCCGGGAGCTTCCACCACCAGGGTGGTATGCGCCAGCCTGGCAATCTCCACCTCTGACTGCCCGGCGCCGACGGTTTCAATGAGGATGACCTTAAACCCGGCCGCATCCAGGACCTGCACCACGCCCGCACTGGCGATTGCCAACCCGCCCAGGGCACCGCGCGAAGCCATTGAACGAATGAAAACACCGTCGTCACCCGCGAGGTCGCGCATGCGCACCCGGTCACCCAGGATGGCGCCACCAGTAAAAGGGCTGGAAGGATCGACCGCCACAATGGCGACCGTGAGATGCTTTTCTTTTCGCAGATACTGTGCCAACTGGTTAACGAGTGAAGACTTGCCGGTGCCCGGTGCGCCGGTCACACCGATCAAAAAGGCTTTGCCGGCATGCACAAAAGACAGCTCCAGGGCTTTTCTGCCGGCGGGGGTGCCATTCTCAACTTCCGAGATGCGGCGCGCCAATCCAAGGCGGTTATCCCTGGAAAATTGTTCGGATTGAAGCATTACTCTACCTGCTGACAACTAATTTGTTTACGTCTTCAATGATCTTCACTGTGGATGTGCCCGGACCGTATACCGCGCTGACACCCGCCTTGAGCAGCACCTGTACATCTTCTTCGGGGATGATGCCGCCGACAAAGAAAACGACATCCTTTTGCCCATTTTGTCGGACCAGATCAACAATGCGTGGAACCAGAACGAGATGCGCGCCGGAGAGAATGGATAGTCCAACCGCGTCCACATCCTCCTGTAAGGCAGCCTCGGCGATCATCTCGGGAGTCTGGCGTAAACCAGTGTAGATCACTTCCATGCCGGCGTCACGCAGGGCGCGTGCGACCACCTTTGCGCCCCTATCGTGTCCGTCCAGACCGGGTTTTGCCACCAACACACGAATCTTGTGTTCTGCCATGTAGTTCTCCTGACCTATGATTTTATTAATTATACACTTGATGGAGGCAGGCTCAATCGAACAGGTACTCCGGGAGAATGATGTTTGACTGTATAATGAGAAAATAAACCCAAGGAGGGTGAAATGACTGAATTCGACTCCACCGTACTACGCAATACACCTGAAGTTCCACCCAGGACAAGCGGGCTCGCCATTGCCAGCCTCGTTTGCGGGATCGGAGCTTATATTATTCCAATTCTTATCCCTGCGATTATTGCCGTGATCACTGGTCACATGGCCAAAAAGGAAATTAGAGCAGGCGGAGGAACCGTTACCGGCAACGGCATGGCTACTGCCGGGTTGATCCTGGGTTACTTGAATATTGCCCTATTCATCCTGGTCATTATTGGCTTTACCTTCCTGATGGTAAACAGCTCTACGATTAACAGTGTCTTTAACGACATCAACAGTACTTTGCAACCCTGATTTTTTGACACTTTCCAGCCTGAAATGCGTATATATTGGTGAAATCAAAACCAATTGAGAATCACATAGGAGATAGAAATGACAATACCTGAATCAATTCAACCTGCACCGGAATTCCCG
>CAZSGL010000248.1:0-1967 GCA_964606265.1 uncultured Anaerolinea sp.
ACATCGTGAACGTGCAGCACCCGAAAGCCCTTCTCCGCTGCTTTAACCTCGATGGCGGCGACTGTTTCGTCAACGCTTTTCGTGGTTTCCACAGTGTAATCAAAGTTTTCCATGATTCTTTTCTCCTAATAAAGTCTTGTTTTTCGAACGACATGATTCAATCATCCACAATTTAGTGCTTGTTGCATGTGAGTGGCCGCTGTCGCGCGAGTGCTCTTTTCAAGGTGTCGGTTCGTCATTCATAAACTTCACCCATTTACCTAAGCGGAATTTCATCGCGGTTCTTGCCCCAATAATCTGCTTTGGTAGATCTGCAACACTTTCATCGGTGACGTGGCCGAGCTTGTGCTCGGAGAGCAGTTGAGTAATTTTGGTAAGCAACGCCCGCCACAAGCTGTCCGTGTCATCATCACTCCATTTGTCGTGTCTTACCTAATTCCTGGGGTCAAGCGAATCTGATCTTGGCCTGCATAATATCAATAGCCAGCCAACTCATCGTGCAGCGTCCTATAGTAACCCTTGCGACTCTCCGCTATGCTTTGATGAAATTTGCGGTGAAAAAGTACCAGGAACCGTGCGTCGCTTGCAGGCGAAAGTCCGCCGCCTCTGCCAGCCGTTGTACCGTTGCGCGGGATTGGTAATGTGGATCAGGGAAGATTTCCGTGATCGAGAGTCTACCGCCTGGTTTGAGCAAAATATAACATTGCCGCAAGGCTGCTTCCCTGTCTGGAATTTCACCCAGCACAGTACACAGGTAAACCACATCAAAACTCTCCGGTGGGACGTTCGGCTGAGTGGCATCGCCCAGGATCATCGTTAGATTAGATGCGCCTACTCGCGCCGCGTGTGTTTTAAGCTTCTCGATCATCCCGAGCTGGATGTCCAGTCCAAAGACTTCACCTCCGGGCAGCACGCGCTTTGCGGTAGGGATCAGAAGTCGACCCGGCCCTGGGCCGATCTCTAATACACGTTGACCTGGCCGAAGTCCGATGCGATCAAGGGTTGTCTGTGTACCAAGCAACCTATCCGACCAGCGGCTGTCTAGCATACTCGCCAACCAGGTCGGGCAGGGTAAAGAACGATTGCGACTCAACCAACGCCAGATCAGGCCGATGCCAACCAGGATCAGTAAAAATTTCACAAGCACCTTCAAAGCTTTCACGCCGTCTGCTCCTTTTCAATGGAATTAATCTTCGGAATAATGAGTAAAAGTAAAAGGCATCCAACCACGATAAAACTATCTGCCAGATTGAAAGTCGGCCAACGCGTGAGACCCCAACCAAAGTCCACGAAATCTGTCACCCGACCATCAGGTAATCGGTCAACAAAATTACCAATTGCTCCACCGATGATTAGTCCGATAGGCCAAGTTACAATAAGTGGTAATTCGTCGCTGAGCATCATCTTCACGAGCCAGATTACGATGCCCACAATAATGATCCCTGTGACAACCAGCGGTCCAATTCCGCCATTGGCGAACAGACCAAACGCAACGCCACTGTTGTACCCAAGGGTCAGACGGAAAAAATTGCCCAAGATGGGTATGGGCGAAGATAATGCCTTTTCAGCCCAAACCTTGGTCAATACATCCAGAAGAAGGACGATCAGAAAGGGAATGAAGATATGAAGTCGTTTTTTCATTTTATTTTCTGTCCCGCGCTTATATCCTGCGGAGAACTGTAACGGGTGCATTCGTACACCCCGCGGGCAACATCGGCCAACAAGGATTCGCCCAATGCCAGCAGATCGCCCACGCGGTCGTCGCTGAGGCGATACAGGGCAAACTTGCCTTGTTGTTCAGCAGCAACCAGACCGCATTCGCGGAGGCAGCGCAGATGGTTGGAAGTATTGGATTGACTCATACAGGTAGCGGCCACAATTTCTGACACAGTCATGGGACCGTTGCGCAGCACCTGTAAAATGTTCAGGCGCGCCGGGTCGCCAAATCCGCGAAATAGCTTTGATTG
>CAZSGL010000249.1:0-1954 GCA_964606265.1 uncultured Anaerolinea sp.
GGTAATCCTCTTTCAGGTCGCTGACCAGGGGCAGCACTGCTTCTCCCAGCGGGAGAGTGCCTGAGCTGCGGAGAAACCACGCCTGCTGTTCCGGGGCGGATAACCAGCGTACAAAAAGCCAGGCGGCCAGCTGGCGCACGTCTGTGGATGTCGTGATGCCGTAGTCAACGCCCTCGGTCAACACAAAGGATTCATTATCACCCGTCGGATAAGGCAGGACAATCCATTCATCCTCGCTTTCAAGGCGGGTATTGGTGTGTGTCTGTTTACGCAGGTCCTGCATCGAGCCGCTGTACACCAGCGCCTGGCGCCTGGTGAAATAATCATACGGCTGCGGCTGACGGCTGAGCCAGGCGCAGTTGTCGGTGCTCAGTTTCAAAAGTGCACGCAACGCTTCCTCGGATTCTGTGGATAGAAACTGTGATTGTGTTCCCTGGATCGGGTCACTTCCAAACACCCGCAGCCAGCTCAATGTTGTGAGCGCGTTGGTGTTGATGAGCCATCCGCCGATCCCATCATCCCCGGGGTCAGCGTCCTTGCGTTTGGACGCGTTGGCGGCGCAGGTCTGCTCCCGGAAAGCTCCCCAGGTTTTTGGGGGACTGATGAAACCCAATTCTTTTGCCCAGGTGACATTGTAGAAGAGCATCTCGGTGGTGCGCTGCGCAGGAATGCCGAAACGCTTGCCCTGTGCCAGGCTTTCGTTCCAGAATACCGGCAGGTAATCTTCCTGTTCATCTGGGGACAACCCGAATTTGGCTGACTGCACATAAGGATTAAGGTCAAGGATGTTCCCGTAAACCGCATCGGAATGCAGCAGCTGGGCAGGGCTCATCACCAGCACGTCCGGCGCTTGCCTCTCGAGCAGCAATTCGCGGTACTTTTCCTGCACCAAGCCGGCGGAACCCGGTGCTATCTCGATGACAAAAATACCCCATTGGTTGGTCTGGTTGAACTGGTCGATTAACCGGGTAATCTGCAATCCGGTATCCTCCGTCCACGGATGGAGGATACGAATCTGGAGTTTATCCAATTTGGTTGTATCCACGCTGATCTCTGGGACGGGGGTGAGCGTTGGCACGCTGTCTTTCGTCGGCAAGGGGGATTTCCTGACTGTAGGCGTGACTTCAGGTGTGGTTGTAGCTGTCGGCTGGCAGGCAGCCAGCAACAGGATAAGTACGATCAGGATTGAGTGCAATGGGTAAAGTTTTTTCATCATCTCAAGTAAATAGAGCAGAAGTGTACCCGATTTTCTAACATCAATCAAAATCAGTGGGCAGATCCGGCTGACGGTGGTGGGCGAACATGCGTTTGATCTCCTCGGGGGTCACTCGTGACAAAGAGAGGTTTGGGATGTTGTGCTCGCCAAAGTAGGTGGGTTCTTCGGTTTCCAGCGGGTCAGGAGTGGCTTCGGCAATCAGTTGGCATAAGAAGAACAGTTTCCATGCATGAAAAAAAGGTAAATCAGGATGCCCATGCAGATTGCGATCGTAGACTGCCAGCAGCTTGACCGCTTTAACGATTACGCCAGCTTCCTCACGCATCTCTTTTTCGACAGCTTTGCTGGGAGTAAAGTTTATATCCACAAAACCACCTGGGAGGGTCCAATTTCCGTTGTCCAAGATTTCGCGTACCAACAGGATCTTGTCATCCTTAAAGATCACACCGCGCACATCCAGCTTGGGGGTGGCATAACCGCTTTGGGCTTCGAATATAGGCAGCACATCACCTAAATCTGTTTCTGTTTTAGCCGCTGCGAGTTGCGCAGCAATACTGGATAATTCTTTATATCTTTGAGCGTCATATGGGTTTTGAGTAAATGCCAGTCCACTCTGCGCCAGTGCTTGAATTTGTTGCGCCCACTTCAGCCATTTGGGTGAATCCATGCATCCTCTTTTCAACTGCCGGCAGATGATTGACGAAATGCGCCGACGTTTGTATAATAACTTTATCATTT
>CAZSGL010000250.1:0-1952 GCA_964606265.1 uncultured Anaerolinea sp.
GGCAACTGGAGTGGATGGAGCCCAGCCTTCTCCGTCACCATCATTCCCCCCAGGCCTCTTGCCCCTGTACTCACTGCCCCGGCCACAGGCCTTCTCACCAACGATAACACGCCAACCTTAACCTGGAACAGCGTGGCGTATGCCGAAACCTACGAGATCCAGGTGGATGAACTTGCCACCTTTGTTGAACCGATCTTGCGACCAGTCAACGGCATCACCGCCCTGAACTATACCGTCGCCGCACTGCCCGACGGCAAGTACTACTGGCGTGTGCGCGCCCGTAATGTCAACGATGACCCTGACCCAACGGCGTCGGCTGGTGCCTGGAGCGCAGCCCGCTACTTCACCGTAGACACCACTGCCCCCCTGGCTCCCGGACTATCACTACCCGTGGACAATGCAGCGGGTGTCAGAACCATGCCAACCTTTAGCTGGCTGGCTTCGGCAACTGCCAATGCGTACCAGTTCCAGTATGATAATGACTCTGCTTTTACCGCTCCAGTGTCTTATACATCTCCCGTTCTCGCAGTGCTCAGTCACAAACCCACCTTGACCATGTCCATTGGCACATGGTACTGGCGCGTGAGCGCCCGTGATGCGGCCGGCAACTGGGGACCCTGGAGTACTCGGTCATTAACCATCCTTCCCCCGGCTGTGACCAATGGCAACTTTGAAGCCGGGGGCGCATCCTGGACCCAATATTATAGTAATGGGGTTTATCCAATCATCACAACCACCCTGCCAATTTCTGCACACCGCGGCTCGTATGCCGCCTGGTTAGGCGGGAGTTATGATGAGACTTCAACTCTCACCCAGAGCGGGATCAACATGAGCGGAGCGCGCTACCTGCACTTCTGGTACCTCATCGGGTCAGCAGATTGGTGTGGGTATGACTACGCCTGGGTTAAGATAAATGGTGCCGCAGTAAAGACTTACAATCTTTGCGCGAGCACCAGTTCCTCAGGGTGGATTCACCAGGTGATCGACCTGCAGAGTTATACCGGCAGCATCGTCTCCCTGCAATTCATGGCAACGACCGACTCCAGCTACAACAGCAATTTCTTTGTGGACGATGTTTCGATCACAAATTCATCTGCAACGCCGGTAACCGCATCCGTCTCTGTTGATCGGGAGAAGGCCAGCCAGCCAAAGTAGCGCTGCTGATATAAGCTCCTGTCCGCAGGTGTCAACCAATTTCATAAGAAAAGGATCAAAAAATTGACCCGGAAATCCGGGTCAATTTTTTTGTTGCTTACTTCTGATCATCCATCCCCAGCGAGACGCGCTTGCGCTCTACTTTCATCTTGAGTAAGCATCCGCATAAACACACAAAGAGTTGCAACCTGATGGCATTTTAGTCTGTAATCTTTACGGATACCTTACACCCTTCGCGCCTGTTGCAGCCTGGTTATTAAATATGTTAGAATTAATTGCTGCTGTAATTCTTTTGCAGCCCTTATCCGTAGTGTGTGTTTTTCTATAAGGGGGGACAATGCCTTCAGCGATATTCTGGCATTCCATAAACACGAAAATATGCCTGGCTTTTGATAGCTGCCGAGTTTATTGAAATGCGCTGAAAGAAATATCTACACGGGAGGGAAAATGAAAAAACTTTTCAAGTACTCATCTGCTGCAATTGTCTTCATCCTGGTCCTGAGTTTATTCTCTTCTCCAATTTTATCGAATTCCAATATAGTCCTGGCGCAGGAGGATTCTCCCACCCAGACGGCTGAACCGCCAGTGGTTGTAACTCCCACGGGGGAACCGCTGCCAACTGCCACCGAAGAACCAACAGCGCTTCCCACTGCAATTATTACTCCTGAAACCACATCCATTCCGGAAGAAGTCAATCCAGAGGGTGTGGGTTTTAATTGGTCCATCCAGATCAAAGGGCAAACCCAGGAACCAACCGCCGATGCATTGAGCGCGCTTAATTTACTTCGATCTCAGGG
>CAZSGL010000251.1:0-1934 GCA_964606265.1 uncultured Anaerolinea sp.
ATATAAGCCCGTCCAATAACGGGCTTCTAATATATAAATAATACCACAATCGAACGCTGTGCGTCAACTAGGCAATTGCTCAAATTTCTACTGGCACCAGGAATTCATTTTTTGTTTGGGTGAGATCGGAATAAACACCCCTGTTTTCTTCAGGCAGGATACGCGCGATTTCGTACATGATTTCGTTTGTCATTTGCAACCGATTTTCGCGGTCCAATGCGCGTCCATTGAGTTGAATCATAAACTGCTTGCCTACTTTAATAACCATATCAGTGCGCTTGCCAAGTCGTAATCCTTTTATGTTTTCGTTTCCATAGAAAACCACCGGCAAAATCGGAGCTCCGGATCGAATCGCCAGCAGTGCGATACCGGGGTAACCCTGGTTCAGCCGGCCGTGTTTTGAGCGCGTTCCCTCAGGGGCAACGATGACAATTTTTTTCTGCGCCAGGGCTTCTTCTGCCATACGGAAAGCGGTAAAGTCAACCTCTCCGCGCTTGATAGGGATGGCGTCCCATGCTGTAAAAAGGAATTTTAGAAACAGGTTATCCCAGGTCTCGGTTTTAACAAAAGCCGTCAGAGGGCGAGGGTGAAGGTGGGTGAATCCAACAGGTGCGTCTAGTGAATTAATGTGGTTGGATGCAATGATCAATGGACCTTCCATGGGGATGGAGGCAACCTCGCTCGAGTCAACCTTAAGAAAGGTGCTCAGGATGGCTTTGATGGGAGGATTGATCAGGACAGACAGAAGTGTCATACCTGGAGCCTGGTGATGATCTCGAGTTCTCCGGGGAGGATTTCCACAGTAACTTCCTGCCCTTCTTCGCAAACAGTTACTCCGTCAGCATGGCAGGGAACAACGCCATTAACTGCTTTAACGTGGATCTTTTTGGCCTGGATGGTGCTGACGGCAGGGTCCGAGGCTTGTGTGCCTTTCATGATCTTGAGCATGATCCCCACCATGGCGGCTTGCGGGACTTCGTGTACCAGTAGGAGATCAAAAATCCCGTCATTGGGTTTTGCGTCCGGAGCCATCATAAAGCCTCCGCCCATGCGCCGCCCGTTCATGATGGAAACCATCAGCGAGGGCATCTGGAAGGTCTTGTTTTCAGTGGTAATTTCCAACACGGGTGGTTTAAAGTAAATGAAGATGGTTTTAATGGCAGCCACCAGGTAGGAAAGCATACCGGTTAATTTTCCCTTGGCAGCCACAAAACCCACAACCGCATCGAAACCAATACCAACACCGTTCCCAAAAAACAATCCATTCGGGCGGTCTCCACCGGTTACTTTGCCGATATCGATTTTTCGGATCAGCATGGAAGCCAGTAGATCGCAGCATTCTTGCAGTCCAACCGGTATCCCCGCACCAAAGGCAAAATCATTCCCTCTTCCGACTGGCAGCACAGCCATGACCGGGCATTTATTCTTGGCCTGTTTGAACTGCATCAGTCCATTAAGCACTTCGTTGGCGGTTCCGTCACCACCTGCTGCAACAACAACATCAAAGCCGTCTTTGGCCGCGTTGATGGTCAACTCGGTGGCGTGTTCCGGAAACCCTGTCTGGACAATATCGAAATCCAGTCCATATTTAGTAAGTATTTTTTCGATTTCAGGACGAACCTTTAAACCGTTGCCTTTACCGGCTGTCGGATTCAGGATGATCTTATATCGGGTCATGGGTCCTCAATTTACGAATGGATTTTATTGGAAACTTGCCTGATTGTATGTGGATAAGCGGGTATGGTCAAGTGAATGCAGTCCTATTCCCATGAAGATTAAACACCATGAGTATGACCTCGTTGCGAATTATCCACTTAATACACGGGAGATTCAATCTGTTTCGTGGCGGCACGAAAAAGCGCCGAGATTCTCTCGACGATGGAAGCACCCGGGTCCGGATCTCACGGACAATTTTGGGTGTGGGCGGTATAGGA
>CAZSGL010000252.1:0-1893 GCA_964606265.1 uncultured Anaerolinea sp.
CCAGGCTTGGACCTGCTGCCCAATCTGGCAGGTTCCACCCCAGGAACTCGCCGATTAATGTATTGACCCCGCGGGGCTCAAACAACCACTGCTGGGGTTCCAGACCGATACCTCTAAAAAGCATGTTGATTGGTGCCGTGTGGCGGTTGGAGAACATCTGTTTAAATATCGCCGCGCTGGCAATGGCAGGAGTGACATAGGGGATGAAATAGATGATGCGGAAAACATTCGAACCGCGTACCTTCTGGAAAAGCAAAACAGCGAGGAACAGGGCAAGAGTAAGCTGGATGGGAACAGTCCCCAAAGCAAAAAACACGGTTACCTTTAGACCGGACCAGAGATCCTTATCTCCTGAAGCAACGATGGTTGGGATTTCACCGATGAGCAGCCATCCACCGACCAGTAGGACCATGGTTGCCAGGATGTGCAATACAAAACTACTTGTGGATTTCTGCGTTTCGGCTCTGCGCCATAAGAACCATGCCAATCCCAGGAGGATGACCCCGGCGCTGATGGAAATGAATTGAGGCCAGATACCTGGATCGCTATCGCTGGCAAAAGCTGCGGCATAAGCCAGGGCTACCTGCTGCTGTGTGTAGTAGAGCAGTCCTACTCCGATTCCGAGTGCGAGGAAAATAAGCGCGAAGTAAGATTGGTAAGCGAAATTCCTTGGATTTTTCCAGAAGTACAACACCAATCCTGCAATGAGCAAGCCAACCAGCAGCGTCCAGATGAAGACGCGCCAGGCGGGCTGAACACTTTCAGCGCGAAAAGCCTCTTTGAGTAAATGCAGGAAAACAACCTGTGACCTTTCCAATCCTCTCAACTTATCTGCGATACCGAGCACTTCAGGGAGGACCAGGTATACCCATCTGATAAAGGCAAAGACGATTACCGCGTTGACGAAACCTGGCAGGATACATAACCAGGGACGCTCGTGATACTGGCGGGTCAATTTGAGAATCTTCTTAATCAGGAAATAGATGCCTATCAATGCACCCAGGCCGAGGAAGAAAACCACGATATAAGCCAGATTGCCGATGGCATCCGTATAATTCTGGAGGTTAATCATCTCGGTGCGTTTAATGCGCCACTTGTGCAGACTGACATAAAGCGCAAAACCGACAGGAAATATTCCAAAGATAAAAATGAGAATCGAGGCAGGGGCAATAAAAAGGTACGACGTTAAATATTCCTTGAAACGCCGCCCTTTTTGTCCTCTGATAACCCGATGGAACCAGCTCTTATTTTCCATAAATTTTCAACTATCGCCTTAATCAGGATGCATTAACCGATAAGAATTATGGCATTATTGCTGATTTCTCATGTATTGTTTTACCTATAAAAACAAAGGCAATCGAAAAAACTTAAGCCTTCAAGTGTTTGTTGAATAAGTATCAAACCTTATTATACAGAACAATTCAATGCCATTGTCTTAAAAAAGCGACGGTATTTCGGACACTAACAATAATGGATAACTCCAATTGCGCTACAATAAATTCACTGGATTCTCTGTACTTATTTTCACCGCCGAGAGGACGAAAATGACCACATCCATAAACACTTTACTTGAAGATTTGAAAAAAACACGCTTTCCCGGATTGGACCTGCCAACAGAATTTATCCTGCCAGCGTATGACGGGCAGTCGATTTTGAATATCCCTGCTTCGATCTGTGATATTTTTGGAGTGCCGCCCATCCACAGCCTTCCATTACGGCAGGAGATCATAATGCCATTAAAGGGAGATATCAAGCGAGTCATCCTGGTTCTGATGGACGCGCTTGCACTTCACCGGTTTACCAACTGGATCCAGAAAGGTGAAGTACCAGTCTGGAATCAACTTTTAAAATCCGGCAGTCTCTCTCCGATCACTTCCATTTCTCCCAGCACCA
>CAZSGL010000253.1:0-1891 GCA_964606265.1 uncultured Anaerolinea sp.
GGGCAGATGTGAAGGCGGGGGGAAGGATGGTTGTGGACGCGGTCACCGGATTTGGCAAGACGGAACCCGCGGACGCGGAGGAAACGCAGGCGGCAGATGCGGAATCAACTGAGAGTCCCGAATCCTCCGAGCCAGACGTGAGTTGGATCCAGGGTTATGTGAATGGTGTTGGCAGTACACTGGATAACCTCGGTCTGCGCAGCGCAGCCATTGACGCGATCAAGAACGAAATGCAAGATTGCCTTGAGGCGGAAATGAATTCAGGTGCTACCCAGAAAGAAGCCATTAGCCGCTGCCAGTATATCGTAGACGAGGTCGAGGAGCCTACCGCCACAGCGGAACCAACAGCCGAAGAGATACGCAACTTCGCCGGCTCGTGGTATGGCGGGGGAGCCTGCAACGAGGGAGACGACCCGCCTTACCGCTGGAATGTAGAACTAGAGCAGGACGCGAACGGATGGGTACAGGGCGCGATCAGTTTCCACGCCTGCCCGGGGGGAGGCGCAGTCTATTACAGCGTCAGCGGACAGGCGACCTCCGACAGAGTGCTGGTGCTGCAGGGCAGCAAGACCGTTGGACGGGGTGGAGTGGGATATAACACACCAGGTTCGGTGCAGTTCAGCATAGAGTACGAGGAAGCCCCCAGCCCTAACTACGGCAACTGATGATTATGGATAGTAAAAAGAGCGGGCCAATGCCCGCTCTTTTTAAGAAGAGTGTTGCATTGAATCTAAGCCTAATCGGGGCCAGGAGGAACGCACCCACAAATTTGCCCGTTTCCAAAATTGTAACAAAACCACACTGTTCCAGGCGGGCACTTAGATGGTTCTGGTGTTGGAGTAATTGTCGGGATGGCGGTGGGATAGGCAAACGGGCAAATGTTTGCCAGCAGGTTGGTAGGCTTGGCGTTGAAGATCCAGGCGCAGGTGTTATCGATCAGCCAGGTGGAAGTATCCTGCAGCATGTCCACGACTTCCATTTTTCCAGCTTCCAATGTGCCAATCGAGGTCCACGCCCACCAGGCGAAGACCTGGTTTGTTGGCACGAGATCCGCCTTAAAAGCCAACTCGATGGCGGCAGGGTCAACCGGGCTGAGGCGCACCCATGCCAGATCGGGGTCTGCGGCGATGCCGGCGTCAAAGAGGAGGGCTTCATAACCATCCCCCTGTTTGCCATCAGGGCTATGCGGCTTGTCGCCACCGACATCCCCGTTCAAATCCTGCCACACCTGCACGCCGTCAGTGGTCCAAACGCTGGAGGTGATGTTGGTGGCGAGGATTAGGTACTCACCGCGGGAATCGATATCCGTATCAATTTCAAACCCGGAGACCAGTTCAGGTGGGATGACACCCGCAGCATTTTTATATAAGACAACCTTACCGTAGAGGAAAGGAATGGAGGAAGCCATTGATGATGAGACGATATCAAGCGCGGGTACATAAGTGCCATTGAACTGGTTCTCGGGCCTTTCCAACTTGGCTTTGTTCCAATTGTCGCAGCCTTCCCCTACAAGGGTGGTTGCGCCAAGCATGACGCGTTCACCGGTGTCACAGTCACTCACCTTCTGGTTAAAAGTGTAGGAAGGTTCACCGGGGGTGACGAGGTGGGTGATGACAAGCGCGGTGGGTTCGGGCGTTGGAGCATCCGTGGGGGCATCAGTGGCTGCCACTGCGGGGGTTTCTGCGGTCATCTGGGGGGCTTGGGTTGCCACCTTCACTGGAGCGGCAGTGGGCAGAGGCTGCGGGGTGGTCTTCTTCCCGCAGGCGCTTAGGAGCAGGGCGAGTACCAGGAAAAGTCCGAGTATGATGTTTCTGGTTTTCATAATTTCCCTCCGTGAAAAAATAACTGGTTCAGGCGGATATGATGATTCATTATTGCAAAAAAGAACTGT
>CAZSGL010000254.1:0-1890 GCA_964606265.1 uncultured Anaerolinea sp.
GCATGCCCCTGTGATCCTGGTGAAATGAGGAGGTGTTACTTTGACTGATTTTCAAACAGGTTTAATGATCAGTGTTGTCGGGCTCGTGGTAACTTTCAGCGCTCTATTGATTTTTATTGGAGTGATGGTTTTGCTGCAAAAACTTTTTCCGGTTAAGAAAAAAACCGAAACGCCTGCGCCAATTTCACCAGACAAACCCGTTGAATTAACTATCGAAGCCGAATCTGGTGATGAAGAAATCGCTGCGGCTCTGGCTGCAATCGCCTATCTGCGTTCGCAGAATAACGGTCAACTGGGAGCCACCCTAATCTACGGTCCAGGTCCTTACCGGACGTTACGTTAACATTAAATCTCGCAATAATCTGAATTCGATGGAGAAAATATGAGTAAACAACTTCGCGTAAAAGTAAATGGCAAATCATTTGATGTTGAAGTCAGTGATTTTTCCGGTGGGAATGCTGATGTAAAAGTTAATGGCACTCAATACGCTATTGAGATCGAAGAAGCAGGTGGTACATCCCTTCCACAAGTTGTCAAAGCTGTTGCACCGTCAGCCCCGGTTGCTGCTAGACCTGCTCCTGTTAGCAGCGCACAACCTGTGGCAATCGCATCGGCCGGCGCTGTAGACGTGATCAGCGCACCCATGCCCGGTGTCATCCTGGATATCAAGGTAAAACCCGGTGACAAGGTCACTGCAGGCGATACAGTTTGTGCCCTGGAAGCCATGAAGATGAAAAATATGCTCCGGTCACCCCGCGACGGAACTGTTGCTTCCGTTGAGGTTAGCGAAGGTCAACGCGTCCCATTTGGGGCGGTGATCATCCGGTTCGCGTGAGGACATAATGGACCTATCAAGACTATTAGTCTTACTCGACGCATTTGCACAATTACACTGGCAAAACCTTGTCATGATCGTCATTGGCAGTGTTTTAATCGCCCTTGCCATCATCAAGGACTATGAACCGAATCTGCTGCTGCCGATCGGATTTGGTGCCATTTTAGCCAACCTTCCCCTTACAGGAGCAACTGAGGCAGGCGGCTGGCTAAAAGTTCTCTTTGATGCCGGCATTGCGACCGAATTGTTCCCCTTATTCGTATTCATTGCCATCGGTGCCATGACGGACTTCGGACCTCTGCTTGAAAACCCTAAAATGGCTTTATTGGGTGCGGCCGGGCAGTTTGGAATTTTTATCACACTACTCCTTGCTATTACAACCGGGATGTTCACACTCAACGAAGCTGCCAGTATCGGCATCATCGGCGCAATCGATGGACCAACTGCCATTTATGTCTCATCCAAGTTGGCACCTCAACTACTTGGACCAATTACAGTATGCGCTTACAGTTACATGTCGCTTGTTCCCATAATCCAGCCCCCAGTTATGCGGCTACTCACCAGCAAGCAAGAAAAAACTGTTCACATGCCGTACACGATCAAGGAAGTTTCACGCGCCACGCGCATCCTTTTCCCGATCGTTGTGACCATTGTTGTGTCTCTCATTGCACCCAAAGCCTCTCCCTTGATCGCCTCCTTGATGTTTGGAAACCTGATCCGTGAGAGCGGTGCAGTAGAGCGCTTGAACAATGCTGCACAAAACGAACTGGCCAATCTCACGACACTTTTCCTTGGACTGGTGATTGGCTCCACAATGGAAGGTGTAAACTTCATCCAACCCACCACTTTGGTCATCCTGGCACTCGGGTTATTCGCATTTGTCATGGATACCGTGGGTGGTGTGATGCTGGGTAAACTGATGTATGTCCTTTCAGGTCACAAATTCAACCCCCTCATCGGAGCCGCAGGGATTAGCGCGTTCCCTATGTCAGCCCGTATAGTACAGCGTTTCGGTCAGGAATATGACAGCAGCAACTTCCTGCTCATGCATGCCA
>CAZSGL010000255.1:0-1887 GCA_964606265.1 uncultured Anaerolinea sp.
TAGTCACGATTGCCCCATCTGCGGGCAACTTCCCCTGCACATAGATCTTTCCGCTACAAATTTGCGCGACGAAGGTCAAGCCACCGTCAGCAAGGATTTCCTTGCAAAAACTGACGAGGGGTAAACCAGTTCGGAATGAAAGCCCTCCAGCCAGATCAGATCCAACCGAAGTATCTCCCAGTAAAACCAGGGAAGGTTTTTTCTCCTGAATGATCCTGGTTAAAGCCGTCATATAGGCAGAGTAATTAAGCTCCTTCAGGGTTTCCTGTTCCACTAAAAGGACTTCATCTGCCAGCAGGTTCTTGCTTAACCCCTCTACTTTATCGCCCATCAATACTGCCACAACCTTCGAGCTCGATTTATTGGCAATTTCTTTGGCTTGTGCCAGGCAGATGAAGGAGATATCGGCTACTTTTCCTTGAAAATGTTCAATAAAAACATGTATGTCGCTCATCGGTCTCTCCTGATCAGATCAATCCCTGAGATTTAATGATTTTTACAATTTGGTCGGCAACATCCTTGGGGTTGCCCGTGAAAATTTCCGCGCGGCCACCTTTCTCGGGTTCGTACATCCTGTTGATGCTTAAACCGCCAGCCAAATCCACTTTTCCATCCACTTCATCGATCGAACTCATTTTCATCATCTGGCGAACCTTGCTCACCGGCACATAGCGTGGGGGTTTCTCTGAGGATGAAATGCCCAACACTGCAGGCAGGGCAACTTCATACTTTGCCTTGACCCCACCCGGGTGATCCTTGAGGACGCTCGCGGAAGAACCTGAAACTTCAACCCCAGAGACGTATCCGATATACGGGAGACCCAGGATCTCTGCAAGCATGGGTCCGATGGATCCATCAAAACCGTTGTGGTTTGAAACTCCAGTCAGGATCAGATCGGGTTTTTCTTCCTTGATTAAGCTCCCGAATAATCTGGCAAGAGCGTGATTATTGATTGTTTCCAATGAAAAATCAACGTTCACCCGAACCAGGCGATCGGCCCCTTTGGCAGCGGCAGTGAATAGTGATTCATCGGCGGTCTCACCACCAGCCGCCAATACGATGACCTCGCCACCACCCTTCTCTTTGAGGAGAATTCCCTGCTCAATGGCGTGGTCGTCAAATTCGTTTAACATCCAAACCATGTCTCCAAGTTCAAATCCATTCTTGTCTTTGTTGATGACGATTTCTTCCACACGGTCTGGAACGAGTTGTACGGGGATGATAATTTTCATAGTGATTTGTCTCCTATTTTCCAAAAGACTCTAGAAGCAATTCGCTTAGATCCAGTACCTTTACATCCTGGGCACCGGGGACATTCTTTACGGCATCCAGGAATCTTGGCTTTTCATACGGACAGGCAACAATCAGAGTGTCGGCACCAGCATCCACCACTTCCTGGATACGCCATTCTGAAGAGCGCACATGCGACTTTTCCCACTGGAATCCATCAAGCCACATGCCACCGCCACCGCCACCACAGCACAGGCTGTTCTGATGGTGATGCTGCATTTCAACCAGTTCAACACCCGGAATGGCTTTGATCAACTCCCTGGGTTCATCGTAAACTCCATTCACTCTCCCCAGATAGCACGGGTCATGGAAAGTCACTCTGGCTTTCATCTCTATCTTGATGTGCTTCTTCAATAGGTCCATTTTCTCAGCCAGGAATTGAGTGTAGTGTTTAACCGGATACGAGATCCCAATTTCAGGGTATGCATTCTTAAACGCATTATATGCATGCGGGTCGGTGGTAATAACCTGGGTGACATTGACCTTGCCTAGCGCTCTGGCATTTTTTTCAGCCAGGATCTCAAATAAGCCTTTTTCACCCGCCAGTCGCTGAGAATCCCCGTCGCTCGATTCCTGGTTACCAAGGATTCCAAAATT
>CAZSGL010000256.1:0-1877 GCA_964606265.1 uncultured Anaerolinea sp.
GCTGCCAGACCGAGAAAAGAGATTAGGCTACCGTACCCATTGCCCAGGGATCCATAAGAGCTGGTTAGGCCACTTTCCTGAGGATTCATGGCCATAAAGAACAAAGTCGAAGCGGAAGGCAAGACAACTATGTTCCCACTGGGGGTCTGGTAGCGATGGTAATTAGCATCGAGTTCAAGCAATTGCCCAAAGGGTAGTTCAATCGACATCCAGTCAGGATGATCGGTGGTAACTCCCAGGTCAATCAAATCAGGATTCAGATTTCCATCTGGCTGAAAAACCTCGGACCAAGGATCGGTACCCTGAGCATAAACAACTGATGGAATGAGTAAGGTCAATACCACAATGATTAGGAAAAATCTTTTCACTACTTCTTTCCTTCTTCTACAGTTGTGGTGGGAGTTTTTTCGCGAGCGAGGATGGCGTTGATTTCCGCTCCCATCAGGAAACGATCAAATTTCCAACCGCCTTCCGTTTTCACGAGAACAACATACGCCGTGTCCTGGGTTTTATTGCTACCTGGTAGAGGGGAAGATAGCGTTATTGCAATCCGCCATACTTGCTCGGAACCGTTGTCTGCTACCTTTTCCACTGCCTGCGTGGCAGCTGTGACCACAGACTTGGCATCCACATATTTTTCCCACATACGATCTGCGCCGGCTGAAAACACCTCACATCCAGCGGGCGTGCTGAGCTCGCAAATGCGATTGAGCCAGACTTCTTTTCCTTCCTGGTAGTTCACCTGGAAAACCTTTTCAATGGCAGTGACGGCTGCAGCAGAAACCAGACTATCTTCATTGGTTGATGCTGTTGAACCTTGCTCCGTATGAAGAGGCCAGTTTTCGATCACCAGGATTCCTACAGCGATGACCACGGCCAGGATGACTGCAACAATCAAGTTGCGTTTTGAGACTGGAATTTCTTTCAATTTTTCTCCTTTCCCGATATGCGGGTTCAAAAGTTGGGTAAAACAAAAGCGACCAATCATGTCTTCAATACCTGTATGCACCTTGATGGAAGGTGTAAACAGAAAAGACTTTGATGGTCGCTCCAAGGATTATTTGGGACAGCTGATAATTATCAGCGACCGAACAGATATTTGGTTGTAACTCCAATCATAGCAAGAGGAAACCCTTTATCCTAGGGGGTCAAAGTCAATGAATTTTCGAAAAAAGTGGGGTTTTAACTTGACAAAGAAATACTAGAGTATTACATTATAGATAAGCTAACCGATAAGGAAAATGAGCATGCCGAAAACAAATTCTGCGAGTAAACCAGTACGTTCTTTTCGAATAAGTCCAGAAGGTGTGAGTCAATTAAGAGCAATGGCAAGCGTGATGGGACGGAGTGAAAGCGATGTGATTGAGGTTGCACTTGACCGAATGTATCGGGAGGAAATTCGTTATAACCGGGTCCTACGAGAGGGAGCCAGACCAGAAGATCAGTATCAGATAGATAAAGGAAATGAAGGAGAAAATGAAATTCATCGGAATGTTTCTTAAGTTGATTGGGGGTGTTATCAAGACTGCGGTTATCCTGGCGATTTGCTCCAGCATCTTGTTCGTCGCCTATAAGGGTAATCAGCCCATGCAGGTTCCCCTGGCTTCAAAGGGGATGACCTACTTCGATTTTATTGCCGACCGAATTGATGCTGCAAAAACGGTTGAGCCCTCCCGATGTGGTTGGGGAATGATGCTATCACTGGTCGCCCTAGGTCCCATCTATTCATTCGTTTATACCGAAGTTGGAATTCACCCAGATGGGTTTCTTGCTCGTGGTACTGCCTCTGATCCAGATATCCCAAAGGATGTAGCCGGCGCGAAGTGGTATGAAGTGCCAGGGATTTGGTGGAATACGGTTGAAAGATTATCCTGGAC
>CAZSGL010000257.1:0-1873 GCA_964606265.1 uncultured Anaerolinea sp.
AAGCATCAGTTCATAGTACATAAAGCGGAAAGCCAATTTTCCCCAATGGTTGATTGTGGTTTCTCTAAGCAGAGAGAAAGGCCCAACTACCGGGAGCGGGTAGGTGCCGTAAACGGGTTCCTGCTCATACGAAAAATCGATCATGACTGCTTTTCCATAGCCGCTCTCGATGTAACACAGGGAATGTCCGTCAAATTTGGCTGGCATTTCCTTGCCGGCAATGTGGGCTAGGATATTCTCAACCGCGGTTTCCATCTGGAAATGGACTACAGAGCCTGCTTTTGAGGCGGGGATGTTAGCCGCATCACCCAGCACCCAGATGTTTTCCCATTTTTGTGATTGCAAATAATCTTTTTTGGTTGGGACAAAATCCAAAACGTCGCCCATCCCGGAACGTCCAATCACTGGCGCGCCTTTATTCGTGGGGATGCTGACCAGCAGATCATATGGCACTTCGCGTTCGTCATAAGAGATGATCTTGTTATTGGTGGAATCAACCTCGCCAACGCTAAAATCAGTTTCGAGGTTTATGCCGCGGCGTTTGAGTAGATCACCCAGGGCAGCCGCCGAAGTTGGCTTGGTGAAAGCTTCAGACAGGGGGGTTGCGTAGATCAGCTCAACTTTATTACGGATCCCACGCTTGGCGAAATACCAGTCTGCCAGCAGCAGGAATTCCAGCGGGGCAACCGGGCATTTGATGGGATTCTCGACCACATTCACCACCAGCCGTCCGCCTTGCCATTTGTTCATGAACTTCCCGAGTGCAGCAGCGCCGTCGGCCGTGTAAAAATCGAAGATATTGCGTCCCCATCCGCCATCCTTCAGCCCTTCGGTCTCCTCAGGGTGAATGTCAGCCCCGGTGGCGATCACAAGGTAGTCGTAGTTGATTACTTTGCTGTCTTTTACCAGCTTAACACGATTGGCGTCCGGTTCGATCAACTCGATTTCCGAGAGGATGAATTCAACATTTTTTGGGATGAATTTGTGCTTGGGTTTTACAACATCCTTGGGCTGGTAGATCCCAAAAGGGAGGAAAAGATAACCAGGTTGGTAGAAATGGTCATCATCCTTATCCACCACGATAACTTTCCATTCGCTGGGATTGAGTTTCTGCACCATTTTGCGCGCGATCATTGTCCCTGCGGTTCCTGCGCCGAGAATTAAAAATACTTTCATTTTTCTGTCCCTCCGGAAATTTGAGTCACATCTACATTTTCTGCCAATGTCCCCTGGTAAGAAAGTCCATCTGCCAGTACTGCCCTCAGTAGATCAAGTGCTTGAATGATGCGCAAGTCTACCAGGGAATAGAAAACATTCTTGCCTTCACGGTTTGGGGTCACCAGGCGGCGATCGCGCAGATTTTGTAAATGACGTGAAGTTGTCGGTTGGGGGATATTCAGTAATTTAGCCAATTCACCTACGGAACGCGGCTGTTCAGCGATAGAGTATAAGATCAGGATGCGGGTGGAGTCGGCTAATCCCGCGCAGATTTGCGCGTGCATTTGCATTACTTCATCACGAAGACGTTGATCAATCATTATATTTTTCCAAATTATAATATTCGGATATCTGTATATGTAATTATACTCCGATTGACATTTTTTCCAAGGGATGAATGTCACTTCCGTCCCATAAGGAATCATGTTTTGCGGTAGACTGTTTACCAGGAATTACAGGAAATGGGAGCATGCATGGCTCTAGCCCTCCAAAAAATGAGAACACAGTACAAACTTACTCAAAAATGGTGATAAATTTCCTCATTCCCTTGATGAGTGAGTGTATTTCCATTACACTAGTAATATGAGAATTTCTCCCCCCAAAAGGGAATTCAAACGAGAACACTCAACTCCAATGGCATTACCAGTTGAAAGGA
>CAZSGL010000258.1:0-1860 GCA_964606265.1 uncultured Anaerolinea sp.
CCTGTGAAAGGTTATTGAACGAGGAGTAAATTATGCTAATCGCCCGTGTGGTCGGTACAACGGTTTCAACGATCAAAGATGAAAAGTTAGTCGGACGCAAATTGATGATTGTCCGGCAGGCTGATGAATTCGGTGCTGCTTTTGGCAAACCGTTTGTCGCCATTGATACGGTGGATTCCGGTGTGGGGGACCTGGTGCTCACTGCAAGCGGCTCCAGCGCGCGCCAGACCAATATCACCAAAGACACCCCCGTGGATGCGGTTATCATGGCGATGATCGACTCGCTGGAAATTGACGGCAAGATTGTATTTCAGAAGGACTAGTTGAGCTGTTATGCCAGAATTTGACCGGGATCTACTCTCAATTCAGGAAGCCAGGACACTGGCAGTTGAGGCATATACCGCCTGGAAGTCCTGGGCTAAAGCCACGCAGGAAGAGGTAGACCGCGTCTGTGCAGCCATGGCTCAGGCGGCGTTTGAGGCTGCTGAGCGGCTTGGGCGTATGGCATTTGAAGAGACTGGTTATGGTGTACCTGAACACAAAAAACTCAAAAACGAATTCGCCGCTAGGTCAGTGTGGGAGAGTATCCGCGAGATAAAAACAGTCGGCGTTGTTGCTTCTGACGAGAAGAAAAGAATTTACGATATTGCCTGGCCAATGGGTGTGGTGGCTGCGCTTACACCCAGTACTAACCCCACCTCTACTGTGATTTACAAGATCCTCATTGCTGTAAAAGCTCGCGATGCCATTGTCATTGCTCCGCATCCGTCTGCAGTCAAATGTTGTTTCGAAGCTGCATCACTGATGGCACGTGCAGCGGAAGAGAACGGTGCGCCTAAAGGATTGATCTCCTGCATGCACCAGATTTCATTACAAGGCTCCCAGGAATTGATGAGTCACAAGTACACTGCGCTCATCCTGGCCACTGGTGGCACGCCTATGGTACGTGCAGCCCACTCAACAGGCAAACCTGCCTATGGTGTCGGTCCGGGAAATGTGCCGGTTTACGTGGATCGTTCTGCGGATGTTGAAATGGCTGCCCGTTACATTGTTGCCAGCAAAGCCTTTGATTGTTCAACTATTTGCGCCACGGAACAGGCTGTCATTGCAGATGCTCCCATTGCTGAACGCCTGATGATATTGATGAAGCAGGAAGGCGCATATTTTACCAACCGCGAAGAAACCCAGCGTTTGCGTAATCTTCTCTTCCATGAAGATGGTAGTATGAACACCGCGACTGTTGGCAAACCGGCAACCTACCTGGCCGCCCTGGCAGGGATTAGTGTGCCCAGAGACACGCGCATTTTGGTTTGTAAGTTGGAAACGGTGGGGAAGGCTGAACCGCTCTCACGCGAAAAACTCACCACCGTCATGGGCTGGTATGTGGCTTCAGATTGGGAAAGTGGCTGTGAGCGCTGTATTGAATTGATCCAATTTGGCGGGCGTGGACACAGCCTCATCATCCACGCTACAGATCAGAAAGTAATCATGGCGTTTGGGCTGGAAAAACCGGTTTTCCGAATAGCGGTTAACACCATGGGTACCCTGGGTGCCATTGGATTGACCACAGGTGTAATGCCATCGCTGACACTTGGCGCTGGTGGCGTCGGTGGTTCCATCACCGGGGATAATATCACCACGTTCCACTTATTTAACATCAAGCGTTTAGCCTACGAATTGTCCACTCCGCCGGCAGCGGCAATGCAACCGGGAGAACAGGTATCAAACGTGTCCCCATTGGATGTAGAAGCCGTTGTTGCGAGTGTTGTCAATGAAATACTCAATCTACGATAGTGAATCATAAAAAGAAAGGATTTTAAAATGGCTTTTGATACTGCATTGATCGCGTTAGGAATGGTG
>CAZSGL010000259.1:0-1848 GCA_964606265.1 uncultured Anaerolinea sp.
GCGGGTAGGCGAACCGTTTTCAAAAAAGAGGATAACAGTTTTTACGCCCGCGCCAGCGAAGACCCCGCCGGGCAGATTGAGAACTGAATACAGGTTGCAGCTTTCCAGCAGCAGTTGCGCAGGCTGATCGAAGCATTATCGGTGTTGGAAAGGAAGGTGTTCTTAATGACCACACCACCCTTACCGCCCGCTTTGAGGATCTTGATGAAATGCTGCAGGAAGAGAAAGGCTGTCTCGCCGGTCTTGATGGGGAAGTTCTGCTGCACCTCGGCGCGTTCCTTGCCACCGAAAGGCGGGTTGGCTAACACAACATCGTAACGGTCGCGATCCTGGATGTCCATCAGGTTCTCAGCCAGAGTGTTGGTGTGCAGGATGTTGGGTGCTTCGATGCCGTGCAGGATCATGTTCATGGTACCGATAATATAAGCCAGCGATTTCTTTTCCTTGCCATAGAAGGTGCGTTTCTGCAGCATCTCCATATCGGAGGTGGAGAGCTGCTTGCTGGCTTTCAGGTATTCAAAGGCTTCCGCCAGAAAACCGGCGGAACCCACCGCGCCATCGTAAATTTTGTCACCTATTTTAGGCGCAACAACTTTAATAATGGTGCGGATCAACGGGCGCGGGGTGTAATATTCGCCGCCGTTGCGTCCCGCGTTGCCCATGTTCTTGATCTTGTCTTCATAAAGATGCGACATCTCGTGCTTTTCGGCGCTGGAGCGGAAGCGAAGTTCATCCACCAGGTTGATTACCTCGCGCATGTTGTAGCCGCTCTGGATCTTATTCTTGAGTTCGCTAAAGATCTCGCCAATCTTGTATTCGATGGTATCCGCGCTGCTGGCATCGGCCTTGAACTTTTTCAAGTAGGGGAAGAGCTTGTGATCAACGAAATCCTTCAGGTCGTCACCGGTCTGAGCTTTCTGATAATCGATCTTGCCATTGCCGTTTTTGGGTGCTGCCCAGACTTCCCAACGGTATTCAGGACCAATGATCCCGTAATAATTTTCACCCCTTAACTCCGCTGCGGTTTGGCGGTCTTTCTCCAGGTCATCCAGATATTTAAGAAAGAGAATCCAGGAAGTTTGTTCAACGTAGTCCAATTCGCTGCTGCATCCGGCGTCTTTGCGCAGGGTATCATCGATGTTCTTGAATGTTTGTTCAAACATATGCTTGGTCCCCGGTATTGTCAGATTCCCCTTTTGGGGTATGGGTTAATTATACAGGTAAAATTATTGTTGAATGACAACTCTGTTTGCGCAGGTGACCTTACCGAGCGCGATTTTTTGTCTTTGTTTGTTTTGCCCCTCTTGCCGCACCCTCACACGCCTCACCCTAACCCTCTCCCCTCAAGGGAGAGGGACTCAGGCTTCTGGGTAGGGGACAAGGCTTTTGGATATGGAACCTGACTCTTCCTGGTTCAGGCTACTTCTCCCGTAAGTTTTGACCCCTTCTCCTGTAGGGGAGAAGGATGGGATGAGGGACTTAAGGGTGAGGAATTCTTGGTCTAATCGTCAAACCATATTAAAATATATCCATGGTTGATCAAATGGATGAAAAGCTTGAACACCAAACCTTTGTTAAATCCCCCAGACTCATTCAAAGATCACGCGAATTACGCAAAGCCCAAACGCCAGAAGAAGCAAAACTATGGAGAGTATTACGGAATCGCGGGTTGGATGGTTATAAATTCAAACGTCAAACAACGATTGGCAGATTCATTGTGGATTTTTCGTGCTCCGAAGCCAAGCTGATCATCGAAGTGGACGGCGGGCAGCACCTGGAGCAGGAAGAATATGATATGCAGCGCACGGCATTCCTCGAATCGCAGGGATATAGGGTCCTCCGGTTTTG
>CAZSGL010000260.1:0-1818 GCA_964606265.1 uncultured Anaerolinea sp.
CTGTAAATGCTGATATTCCGGTTTGGCGAATTCGAGTGGGTATTCTCTTTTGTGACGCGGGTAGGATTTGAATAGCCACAGGAACAACGAATCTTTGGACATAAACAAACTACGAAACCGCTCACGATTGCCATTCCACAACTCCACTTTACCAAAAACTCGCACCAGGCTGCGCTTGAACAGCCGCGCGAAAACAACCAGAAACGGGTAATTTAGCCAGACAATCGTATCAGCTTTTGGCCAGAGCATTTTTCGCACCTGACGGTAGTTACCATCGCAGACCCAGCCAGGTTGGTTGGTCATTTCATCCACCTGACTGCGGATGTCGTCCCATTCTGCTTCCTCCCAGTTTGGTAGCCAATGGATGGAGTCAAGCTCAATCACCCGATATCCAAGAACCTTGCCCAGGTTCTGAGCAAAGGTGGTTTTACCACTGCCGGTTGCACCAATGACAACTACACCCTGTCCGGGATTTTGGAAGGCATTTGAGTCCATGCTGATATTTTATCAGGGCGGACGAGATACCGGCAATCATCTTTTGATTGCCCATAGGTCTAGATTTAAATTAGTTTATTTGATCTCAAAGCGATGATCCGGGTAATTTGCTACCGCTTCAGAAAGCAGACTGGACTCCGGATTGCGCAGATTCAAGTCAAAAAAGCCGTTCAGAAAATCGTTGATCAATGCTATTTCCAGCTTAACGGGAATGGGTCCTTTGAATCCAATGGCAGTAGTGAGCGGGGAATACAGTGGAATATCAGTAAAGTCGAAGTGCTGCGTGCCGCGAATGGTCAAGCGGCTGGTTTCGGAAGGAAGTTCATCCCAGAAGCTTTTTAAGAGTGGCAGGTTACGCTCACTTTTCCAGGTTTCACTGAAAATCAGTAGGGCAGGTTGTTCCACACCGTTGGTTGGAAGTGTGCGATTATAAGGCACCAGCCAGGGATCTTCTGCCAGTACAGTCTTACAGCGTGCGTCGAAGGCGCAGGTTTGCAGCGCCGCCCCTCCTCCTGTTGAATGCCCGAAGAGACCGGTTTTGGCTGTATCCAGATGTCCGCTGAACATGGATGGGATCTGCCCGGATTGTAGCCGGTCGATTTGATTGAGCGTGAATACCAAATCACCCACCCAACTATCGCCTAGAATCAAGGCTGCCTGCTGGTAAGCTTCTTCGGATACGCCGTCCGGTAAGATTTTCGGATTATTGGCGATCGCGCTGCCATCCGGGTAAACAGTGACGACCGCACCGTAGGCGTGTTCTGGTGCAAAAACAATATAACCTTGTGACGCCAAATTCTCCATCTGAACTGTGCTTTGGTAGCGCATACCCTGCCATCCGTGCGAAAATACCAGCACCGGCCATTGTTCAAAACAGGTCGCCAAACGGGCATTCTGATCAGCATTCGTTTTGGCAAGCGCCAGATGGGAGAGGAAAAATCCGGGGAAACCGAACGTATTGGCAATTGCCTGTGCATCCTTTACGCCATCCGGCATGTAAGCAGCCAACCCTTCTCCACTGTTAGCAACAGAAGGATACCAGACCTGAACCATCACCTTGCGTGGTTGGTCAGGAGGATTGGCGTAGATCTGGTCCGTATCCGGACTAAAGACTTCCAGGCGGGAGTTATCCACCCAGTAAAAAGTCTGGGTGCCGACAGGGTAGGGTCCAGCCGGGGTAGGGAATCTTGGTACAGGCAACAGAATGGCAAGCAGGACGGATAAAATCAGTATGACCAGGCCAGAGATTGTCCATTTTATTCTTGGTAACGATTGCGGGTGTCGGATACGTCGCAGTGCAAAAGGAATCACCCAGATTGCCAG
>CAZSGL010000261.1:0-1757 GCA_964606265.1 uncultured Anaerolinea sp.
GGACGTCCAGGAAGGTTTCCAGCTCAGCCGGATCTTCCACGCCGTTGACGGGTGAGTCATCCGTTTGAGCCGCGGTTACCCCTTCGGCTTGGCGCTTTTGGTTTGCCTGGAAGGCTATTCCCCCTGGAGAAGGCAAATTGCCTGGGGATAGAATGGTGACGCAGACTAGCAGACTGAGGATGAAGGACAGTTTTATGTTTTTCATGGTTCCACCTGTTGTAATCTAAATTCCAAATTGATAGGAAATATCTCGTACGTTTATTACCCACCCGGTTGAAATGCTTCTAAACTCTTGAATTCTACTCCTCTCCTCCTTTGTTCTGGAGATGGAGGATGCGTTCGCTGTTGAAATCGCCATTTCAATTGTGATTCGCTAAGGCGGGAAGCCTAAACAGCCGCCCAATTCATTTTTCCATGCGATTATTATATTTATCCTCCGTATAAGCGCAACCCCAAAACGCCGCTCCTCCACGGGAGGTGGTTATCCGAATATCCTGGAAATTTACCTCACATCACTGATCTGAACTAGTCACTGTGCTGCCTGCTTGGATTATGATTCCCTGCCGCAGGATCTTCTCCATTGCTTTTCCGTTTGCGAGCTCATCGATCAGCTTGTCCAAATAGCGTATTTTCTGCATCAGCGGATCCTCGATTTCTTCCACGCGAATACCGCACACGACGCCTTTGATCAGTGCGCAATTCGGATTTAACGCTGGCGCTTGGGCAAAAAAAGTTTCAAGGTCATTTCCCTGTTCGATTTGGCTGAGGATTCCCGCCTGGTCGTATCCGGTCATCCAGCGGATGACCTGGTCAACCTCTTCTTTTGTATGGTTTTTACGTTCCACTTTTTTAACGTACAGCGGATATAATGCGGCAAATTTCAAAGCGAATAATTTATGGTTTTGCAACTTCATTCCTCCAATTATTTGAGGTTAGTCAGAGCGACTGTTAATATTCGCCTTTAATGACAAAAAACGACCCGCGGATGATCCCCGCCAGTGTGGATTTTTGCCTGGCAAATTTGAACTTCCCCACCAATTCTGCAGGCACTTCCATTCCTTCCGAAAGTTTGAATCCAACCGCTCTTTTCTTGGGATCTACAAGATTGTACATAACATTGATGCTCAGACCGCTTTCATAAAACACATACGCCATTCTCAGGTCTTCAACCGTAAAAGATGAGGTCTCAAGAGGCGTCGCAAGGATTCGCAGTCCTCTTTCTTTTTGCAAAATGTTATTCACATAATCGATGGTTGCCTGGTCTTCACTGGCGGGGGTAACTTTAAAGCTATGGTTGTACTTTTTCTTATAGTACCTGGCTTCGTTGGATCGCAACCCGGCGAGGGTTTTTACCACCGGGGAAGATTCCAGCCCTTCAACAGACACGTTTTCAAAATCGACGATCTTTTCCATAACTATTCTCCTGCTCCGATAGCCAATAAGAATAAACAGAAACCCATTGCATTACACGCCGGTAAATTGCGCATTCCGGTAGCGTAATTGCGTCTGGATAAGAGTATAAATTGGCTCTTATTGCTCTTATTATACCCTTACAGGAACGCAGGAAAAACCGCGCCGCCTCTTATACCGTGGTTTGGGAAATTAGTAGTAGGGTAGGGTGGACCCCCAATTTCACAGGGGGACCCGCCAACCCTTATTTAATGATCCAATTTTGGCTCGTTCAGATTTGAACCTGCCCGCCAGCCGCAATATCGTGCGCAAACCCGGAGATGAAGGTTAATGGGAATAGTACCAGT
>CAZSGL010000262.1:0-1750 GCA_964606265.1 uncultured Anaerolinea sp.
ACTACTAGGGGACAGTTGTCTGTAATATCGGCAATCCTGTCGCCGTCCGTGTCTGCCTGGTCGGGATTGGCCACATCCGGGCTGTTGTCGCAGTAATCGACAACACCATCGCCATCGCGATCAGACTGGTCGGTATTTCTGTTACGAGGACAATTATCGGTAATATCAGGAATGCTGTCGGAGTCATCGTCAGGATTACAGGCATCGCCTTGCAGACTATAATACATATGGTATTGATCGCTGTTGGCATCATCCGGGCAGTTATCGCGGTAATCGGGCACTCCGTCTCCGTCTGCATCATCACAGACATCTCCAATTCCGTCGCCATCCCTGTCTTCCTGTCTTGGACTGGCCACGACCGGACAATTGTCATTCTGATTAAGAATGCCATCATTGTCATTATCGTTGTCACAGGCGTCACCCAGCCCGTCGCCATCAGCGTCAAGTTGGCTGGGATTGGCCGCGAACACGCAGTTATCACGGCTGTCGGGGATATAGTCTATATCGTCATCAAGATCCGTCGTATCATCTGTACCATCGCAGTCGTTGTCACCTTCCCCCAGTTCTACAGAAGCATAGGCGTTTTGAACCTGGCAGGCGTCGAGGGGGGTGAAGCCCTTGGTTCCTGAAGAACCCCAGCTATCAGCAAGCCTGACTGTAGCGTTGCGGGCATCGATAAATTGGGCATTGCTGCCCAGCCGGGTCATGATTGCATAAAACAACGCTCCCATTTTGCCGGTTCCGATTCCGGTGATCGTCCTGCCGTTGAAGGTACCGCCAACGGCGATCAAGTAGGCCGCTTTATTGTTAATGCCGCTGTTTGTGTGAACGCCACCGCTATCTTCGGTTGTTATAAAAAGGCTCGACATACGATCTGGGTCGCGAAATGCGGGCGGATTACTCAAGTCTCTCCTGGCAGGCCCTCCGCCAATACGACCTTCGGCAAAGGTCCAATTGCCATCCTGTAAAGAGGCCATTATGTCGGCGTAGCTCTCGTTTAGCGCACCAGACTGGTTGGCATAAACCAACATGGAGGTGGAACCTATTGCGCCATGCGTGAACTCATGCGTTACTACGTCCTGTCCTACCCACCCAATCGTGAAGACGCCTATGTTGCAGATGGGGATCTACATGGCATTGTCCACACCCCCACGGATCACAACCTCGAGCTGGGAGTCGCCGTTGTCGTAGGAATGGCGCCCAAATGTTTCATGGAAAAACTGGTAGGTGTTCCGGGCATACCACCACATAGAAGCTGCTTCGGCGTGAGAGAGCCACCTGCTTTCCAGACCGGATTCATCTCCAATATGGTCACCTGAAAAGAAGTAGCAATCCCCAGGACCACCGCCGAGGGCGTCGAATTCCTCGAAGTCATAATCTGAAAACCCGGCGCCGTCCTGTGCCAGGGAGTATTTGAAGACGACCAAACCGGTTTGGGCATCCACAAAAACCTGCCAGGGTGCTGGATCGCTGATGGTTACTCTCCAAACCAGGAGTGGCTCAGGGGAAACATCCGCAAATAGACTCGGGTCATAAAGCATGAGTGTGGTTATGCCAGACACCTTTGCATCCGGCAAAATCAAATCAGTGCGTGCGCCCTCCTCTGCCTGAGGAACTGAAAGGTACGGAGTAGTATCGATTGTCAGATCTCCATTAAGCAGACTGCCCACAGTTGCAAGGATGCGCTCCCCGCTCAATGTCACCACGATCTCGCTGCCAAAGACCTCAATGCCCTTGTAGGTCTGGTAGA
>CAZSGL010000263.1:0-1745 GCA_964606265.1 uncultured Anaerolinea sp.
GATAGTCGCCGATGGAGGTGGGGTCCCCCATGACCACGAAGACATTGCGGACTTCCAAGGCGTGCGAGGCGAGCAGGTCACCCTGAACGCGCAGGAGGTTGCGTCCGCGGGTGGGGAAGTGCAACACAGTTTCGATGCCGACCTTGCGCTGGATGAGACTGCAGACCGCCCAGGGGCTCATACGCATGCGTGCCATGGGGCTATCAGCTACATCGATGACATCCGCGCCGGATTCCTTCAGCAGGCTGGCGCCAGCCAATAGTTTGTGGGTGGATAATCCCCGCGGGGGGTCCATTTCAACGGCGATGACAAACTTGCCATCATTCAGTTTTTGGGCTAATTCCGTCGGAGGGAGGCTTAAACTCTCATCCAATTTAATGGACGCTGTGCGTGAACCTTTGACGGTGGTGTTTGGTGTGGAATGCGCGTGTTCCAAGGCGGACGCCATGGCGGAGATGTGTGCGGGGGTTGTGCCGCAGCAGCCGCCAATGACGTTGGCTCCTGCCTGCCAGAAAGAGAGCGCATATTCACCGAAATACTCAGGACCGGCGGGGTACATGATGCGCCCTTCCACCTGCTCGGGCCAACCGGCGTTCGGCATAATGGAATAGTAACTCTGCGGGAGAGCCTCTTTCATTTGGGTGAGGATATTCAAGAGCTGGTTGGGTCCACCGGAACAATTGATGCCGACCACGTCCGCGCCGGCAGCGTGAATGTCCCTGGCTACTTTAGCAGGGGGATCGCCGAGCAGGGTGCAGTTATCGCGGGTGAAGGTCATGGAGGCGATCACGGGAAGATGAGGCGCGACCTGGCGGCTGGCTTTGATGGCTTCGACAACCTCAAAAAGGTCTGTCATGGTTTCGATGAGGATTAGGTCAACGCCAGCATCAGCCAGGATGATGATCTGTTCAGCAAAGGCAGCCCGGGCGTCTTCCAACTGGACACGCCCGAAGGGAGCCAGGCGAACTCCCAGGGGACCAATATCACCGGCGATGAGCGTGTCTGTGCCACTGGCACTGACAGCGCGCCGGGCTAATTCAACTCCGGCGGTGTTGATCTGCTTGAGGTCGTTTTGCAGACCATGCTGGGTGAGTTTATATCTATTTGCACCAAATGTGTTTGTCTGGAGCATATGCGAGCCGGCATTGATGTACTCGCGGTGAATGCTGACCACAACTTCAGGTTGGGTGAGGTTTAACTGGTCGAAACAGCCGGAAAAGGAGACGCCGCGCTGATGCAGCATGGTGCCCATGGCACCATCTGAAAGCAGGGGTTGGCCGGAGTGTATCCTTTTTAGAAATCGTGAGAGCGGAGGCATTATTTAGATTCCCTGGTTAGCTGGTCGACACGGGATTCACCGATGTTGTAATATTTTGCATCAGGGTGATGGACGATGATGGCGGCGGTGGATTGTTCGGGGACCAACTGGAAGGCTGGCGTGAGGCTCATGCCCAACTCGGCTTCAACTGGAAGAAGATCAAATACCTTGCGGTGATCGGATAATTCCGGAATAGCGGGGTAACCCCAGGAATAGCGTTTGCCCTGGTCTGGTTTGATGCCCAATTCGCGCCGAACATGGGCGTGCAGATAATCCGCGGTTGCTTCAGCGGTCTGTACAGCCAATCCGTGAGAGAAATAGGCTTCGGTATAATCGTTGTTATTTTGCAGGCGCTCGAATCTTTCAGTGGCTGCGCGACCCACCGTGACCACCTGGAAAGCGACGGTATCCATGAGGCCGGAATCCA
>CAZSGL010000264.1:0-1744 GCA_964606265.1 uncultured Anaerolinea sp.
TTTTTGTTCGGGCATCTTCATCCTTATTGATAATGATTATCATTACCATTATAGCCATTAAACAAAAACCCGTCAATTTGAATTGACGGGCAAGGTAAAGTGGATTCGGTTTGCGTCACCTGCTGGCGGGTGGGCGTGCACGCTCGTAATTCACGACCATCACACCGCTCGAGCCAGCCTTACTTTCCGTCACCTTGAACGCCATTGGCACCGTGCCTTCGGCAAACAGGCGCTTTCCAGCTCCCAAGGTTATCGGATAGATCATCAGCCAGAACGCATCAACCAGGTCATGCTTTATAAGCGTCTGCAGGAGATTGCTGCTTCCCCAAACGTTTAAATCCGGTCCTTGCTGATGCTTTATTTTGGCAACTTTTTCTGCAACATCGCCGTTTAAAAACACGGTCGGCTGCCATTCGCTGGACGGCATGCTATTCGAGGCGACGTACTTGGTCGCCGCGTTGACGCCAGGCCAAACGTCCGCATGCTGCGGCCAATAGGGTGCCCAAATATCAAAGGTTTTGCGTCCTAACAACAAGTCGAACGGTTTGTTCATTTGCTGTCTCAGGAGCTTTCCAAGAATCGGGTCAGAATAAGGTGCTATCCACCCGCCATGCGTGAAGCCGCCGCTGGTATCTTCATCTGCTCCGCCTGGGGCTTGGATGACTCCGTCAAGCGAGATATGCTCAAGCACGATCAATTTTCTCATGGCCGAGTTCCTCCATAATTAGGATTTCTTTGGCTGCCTGGTTTAAAACAAATAAACCGCGCATTGAGGTTTATGTTAACTCAAAATTCGCGGTTTATCAATTTTTTGGAACTCGACGAAGACAGCCGTCTTCTAATTAATGGATGTTGATACTGCCGCTGCCCTGGTCCATGATCTTGATGATGATTTTCGCATCCGCGGTGTCAAATCCAGCAGTGCGCCAGACCCCCAGCGAGATTCCCGTTCCTCCCCCAACTTTTAACAGTCCGGGAGGAATGCTGAGGCTGCCCGATCCTTCATCGAATACTTCTATCTCAAATTCGGCATTCTTTGGCAGGGAGACGTTCACAGCCCCGCTGCCGCCGCTTAGTTCAAGAGTAAGAATAGCACCATCCAGGATTTCGACATCCACTGCCCCGGACCCGCTGTCAATTTCCGCTGTGTATTCAGTGTCCGCTGCGGGGAGGATGAAATCGGAAGCACCCGATCCGAGGTCAGCTTTCAGGGAGGTCAGGTCAATTGAGGTCAGATCCACATCAATCTTGCCGGAGCCGCCGTTGAAAATGAACTCGGTGGGAATATCCTGTGCCAACCCGATATCCCAGGCTAAGCGGTCAGCGGTGATATCCCAGCTCAACCAGTTGGTTGTATCCGTTGTTTCAGACATGCGCACATAGCGGTTGCTCGTCCCGGAGACATCAAAGTTAAAGATGGAACGGTGCGTAATCACTGCATGCACCAGTTCATCTCCCGCGGAAAGTGGGTTCACTTTTACCGGTGCGGAGGAGGATTCAATGTAAATCTTGGAAGAGGTTGCGTCCCCGACCAGTTCTGTGAAGGTTTCAGTCTGTGTTTGCGCGGCCGGGGTATACCCCAGCTTGGGGCTCATGATGAGGAATGTGACGATGCCCGCCACTGCCAGCAGTCCGATCAAAGTTCCTGCCCACGGATACCTTCGCCCCAGGATCATGTCAAATCCTAGCACGATCAGGATGATCGGCCACAGTTTTAACAACTGCACCGGGTTAAAAGCCGGGA
>CAZSGL010000265.1:0-1728 GCA_964606265.1 uncultured Anaerolinea sp.
ACAAGCCTTTTGAAAGAGGCGAGAGTTAATCAACCCCAATTCACCCCAAGGAGGAACCAAATGTTCAAAAGAATGATCGTCGTACTGGTTTTACTGGCTTTGTTCGTTACAGCCTGCGCCAAACCGACCGCTGCTCCCACCGCTGCCCCTGTTAAGACTGAAGCCCCCGTCGTAACAGAAGCCCCCACCGCTGCACCAACTGCCGCTCCCGAACCATTCAAGATCGCTGTGGTTATGCCAAGCGCCATTACTGACATGGCATTCAGCCAGTCCATGTGGAACGCACTCTTAGCCATCCAGGCAGAGATGGGCGGAGAAGCCGCACTCGAAATCAAGTTTTCTGAAGGTATGTTCAAAGTTCCAGATGCCGCCGCCGCCATCCGCGACTACGCCAGCCAGGGCTTTAATGTGGTCATTGCCCATGGTTCGCAATACGGTTCGTCCGTGCAGGAAATTGCACCCGACTTCCCCACTGTAACTTTTGCCTGGGGAACTGATGTAAACACCTTTGGTATGCCCAACGTGTATGCCTATACCGCCGCTGCCGAGCAAGGTGGATATGTTAATGGTGTAATCGCAGCCATGCTTACCACATCCAAAACCATCGGCGTAACCGGTCCTGTGGAAGTTGGCGATGCCAAGACTTACATCGATGGCTTCGTGCAAGGTGTTGCTGCTGTTGACTCAACCATTAATGTTGCCAAGACCTGGACGGGTTCATTCTCAGACGTCGCTCTGATGACTGAAGCTGCAAAGACCCATATTGCTGCCGGTGCAGATATCCTCACCGGGTCTTCACAATCTGTGGTCGGTTCCATCGGAGCTGCCAAGGAAAACGGCAAAGTCTTATGGTTCGGTACCCAGCAGGACCAGGCTTCACTTGCACCAGATCTGGTTGTTGCCAGCCAGGTTTATGACTGGACCGGTATGCTCAGAGAGATCATCTCGGCTAACCTGGCAGGTACCCTGGGTGGACAGACCTACACCCTGGAGCTTAAAAATGACGGATTGAAGATCGCTTTCAATCCCGCCTACACCCTGCCGGCAGATGTTAAAGCCGCTGGTGAAAAAGCCATCGCCGACATTATCGCTGGAACTGTAACAGTTACACCGTAAGTTAATGGATCCGCCGACCCCTCTCCAAATAATTTGGAGAGGGGTCAATTACAAAAAGCATAAACCAGGAGAATTCAGTGATTTGAGAAATGAATAGCTCCTAACCCAATGTGCTAAATACTAGAATTTTTGAGGTTGATTCATGACGCCTGATGCACAAATCACCAAAGAAAAACAAATCCAACGGGTTGAAATGTGCAATATTGTTAAGCACTTTCCGGGTGTGCTGGCAAATGACAAGGTATGTTTTGATGTAAACCAGGGAGAAGTTCATGCCCTGTTGGGTGAAAATGGCGCGGGAAAAAGCACTCTCATGCGCCAACTTTACGGTTTATATCGCCCGGATGAAGGCGAGATCGTGATCAATGGAAAGCCGGTCATCTTCAACTCCCCTGCGGATGCCATTGCGGCAGGGATTGGGATGATCCACCAGCATTTCATGCTCGTCCCCACGCTGACGGTCACAGAAAACGTAGCCCTTGGATTGAAATCCAGCCGCGAACCCGTGTTGGATCTGGATAAAGTCTCCTCACGCATCCGAGAACTTTCACGCGTGTATGGACTGGTGGTTGATCCTTCCGCTTACGTCTGGCAGCTCTCAGTGGGTGAACA
>CAZSGL010000266.1:0-1659 GCA_964606265.1 uncultured Anaerolinea sp.
GCCACTTAGACAATTATGGTGGAAATTGTACAAGGCGTCCTTGGTTACTTGGGTACGCAGCACCGAGATGCTCAAGTTTGAGAAGGGAGTTTTTACCATTGGTGGGCCGAATGCCTACGCCCGCGACTGGCTGGAATCACGCCTTACAAGCACCGTTACGCGCATTCTCTCGGGGCTGATCGAAGGCACCCAAAAGGTACAGTTCATTGTCTGGCATAAGGACTACCAACAGGAAGAACAGCCGAAGGAGACCATCCCTTCCTTGAACTTGAACCCTTCCATGCCTTCCCCGATGCAGCCGGCTTCCTCGCTAAACAGTAAATACAATTTTGGTAATTTTGTGGTTGGTACTTCCAACCGGCTGGCACATGCTGCCTGTATGGCTGTGGCAGAAAACCCTGCCCAATCTTATAACCCTCTCTTTCTTTATGGCGGCGTTGGCCTGGGAAAAACCCATCTGCTGCATGCTATCGGAAATTTTGCGCGCAGTCACGGTCAGCAGGTGCTGTACGTGTCCTCCGAGGAGTTCACCAACGACCTGATCAATGCCATCCGTACCCACAATACCCCCGCATTCCGCGACCGCTACCGCCGCATCGATGTGCTGCTGATTGACGACATTCAGTTCATCGCCGGCAAGGAATCAACCCAGGAAGAGTTCTTCCATACATTCAATACTCTTCATGGTCAGGACAAGCAGATCGTGCTCTCCTCAGACCGGCCTCCCAAGGCTATGAACACACTTGAAGAACGCCTGCGCTCCCGCTTTGAGTGGGGGCTAACCGCTGATATCCAGGCACCTGACCTGGAAACACGCATCGCCATCCTGCGCGCAAAGGCTGACCGCACGCAACACACAGTACCAGCGGGCATCCTGGAAACGATCGCGCGCCTGTTCACCACCAATATCCGCGAACTGGAAGGCGCGCTCACACGCGTGCTGGCTTATGCGGATCTGCGCAATAAACCGCTCACTGAAGACCTGGTCACCGTGGCATTGACCGACCTCATCCCCCAACGTAACACCTTTGAACCTTCCCGGGTGGTGGATGTGGTGGCGAGCGTTTTTGGCATCACGTCAGAGAGGCTTCTTGGCCGGGACCGCACGCGGGGTGTGGCACTTCCACGCCAGGTGGTGATGTACCTGCTGCGCCACGAGGGCAACGTATCACTTCCACAGATTGGCGAGGTCATCGGCGGACGCGATCACACCACGGTCATTTACGCCTGCGAGAAAGTAGCTGATATGATGGAGCGGGATGAACTCTTGCGGCGGCAGGTATTGCAAATCCGGGAGCAGCTTTACGGAAAAACTACAGCAAAGTAACTTGACAACTTTGCTCCGATTCATTCGTTTTTTCCTTAAAAGTGATGTATAATACCCAAGCAATACAGATTGTTTGTACTCATTGGTTATAGAGCCATTATTGAATCAACAGTTTGTTTGGCCAGCAGTATGCGGAAATCCCCTCAAGGTGAGGGGCAGTGTTACAGAAAACATTGAATCTCCAACATCCCAGGCCTGTACGATTGCCGGGGATGTTTTGTTAACAACCTGATCTGACCTATTCCGCGCCGGTTTGGTACAACCATCACGCGGTCATCTTATACGTACCGAAATGTTGAAAAACAGAAAGGTTTTTTAATGAAGCAACAACA
>CAZSGL010000267.1:0-1636 GCA_964606265.1 uncultured Anaerolinea sp.
AAAGGAGGAAAACCATCAGAATCGAGCCAAATATAATCCCTCTACATTAAAAAAAAAGAAGATTCAGCTAAGAATTTTCTCATAATTGTGTGAATTCAACTTAAAATTTTATGAAAACCGCTGCGAGCGCAACCGCCGAGGCGATGGCGATCATCACAGCACCACCCACCGTGATCAATTTCTGCAGGCGCGTGTTGGCGAATTTACCCATGAGCAGCGGGTCAGAAGCGAGTTTAATGAGGAAATAGAATACCAGGGGAAGCACCACGGCGTTGATGGTTTGCGTGAGGATGGCAAGCTTAAAAAGGGATATTCCCGGCAAAATGGCAACGCTAAAAGCCACAATGATCTGGCCAAAATAGATCCAATAGAAGGATTTGCTTTGTTTGAAATTTGAATCCAGGCTGCCGGATAGCCCGAAAAATTCTTTGAAGGCGTACGCGGTGGAGAGCGAGACAATGACCATGCCCATGAAACCGGCATTAAGGATCCCCAGGGCAAATAACGTGCCGGCCAGTTTACCTGCAAAAGGTTCGATCGCCAAGGCGGCTGCCTCGCCGGAGGTGAGCGGAATCTTGTTGATAAACAGGGTGGTGGCAGTGGCGACGATCATGAAGAAAGAGAAAAAATCGGTCAGGAATGCGCCGATGTATGTTTCGAGTTGGGAGTAGATGATCTTACTGGCTTCGATATTCTTGTCGCTTGAGAAACTGCTGATGAAGAACTGCCCCCATGGGGTGATGGTGGTGCCGATGACGCCCATCCCGATAAAAATATAATTTCTAATGTACGCAGGGGAAAATTCCACTCCATGCGGGTAGACCAAATTGGAAAGAGCAAGCCCCCAATCCGGGTTTGCTTTGGCAGCAGAGACGATATACATCAGGTAAAAGAGACTTGAAAGGAGCATTATTCCCTGTGTAAGTTTGTAATTCCCTTTGGTCACAAATAGAAAAGAAACACCCACCACAAAAAGCATGAACGGAATTGAAGGCAAATTCAACATTGCGCTGGTGGTTTTCATTGCGGCAACATTTACGGTGATGGTACCGAGGTTTGCAACTACGAGAGCCCCAAAAATGATTAACGAAAGTTTTACACCAAATTTCTCGCGGATCAGGTCTGCCAGTCCGCGGCGGGTGACCAGGGTCAGGCGCATGCCCATTTCCTGGGTGAACCCGAGCAGTGGGGTAATGATGACCAGCAGGAAGAGGATCGGGAAGCCAAGAGTAGCTCCTGCAACAGAATAGGTAGCCACGCCGCCGGCGTCGTTATCCGACATGGCAGTGATGGTGGCTGGTCCAAATACCGAAAAAAACAGGATCAACCTGTGAATGACCGGATTTGCAGCCCAACGGCGGAAGTATGGATTGGTTGAGCGTCTCATATGTATGTAGTCTGCAATTTACCTGGAATGCTTAATAATTCTCAATGATTCAAAACCTGATGAATATGGCGGTTAACGCAAAAGCTGATGCAATGAAGATCAGGACAGATCCGCCGATGGCAAACCATTTGTTGAACGCGGTATTGGCATGCGCTCCCATTAGCGTTTTATTGCTTGTCAGGCTGATCAAATAGTAAAAGACAAGCGGCAGCGCCACTGCATTAAGCGTCTGGGTGACGATGGCCAGTT
>CAZSGL010000268.1:0-1605 GCA_964606265.1 uncultured Anaerolinea sp.
TGGCAGTGGGCGTGGAGAAAATGACCGACTCACCTGTCTCCGAGATCACGGCTGAATTAGCCACGGCAGCTGACGCAGATTGGGAAGCCGGACAGGGTCTTTCATTCGTTGCTCTTAATGCTTTGATCATGCAGCGCTACATGTACGAATATGGCTGGAAGAAAGAAGATTTTGCACCCTTTGCGGTCAATGCCCACGCGAACGCCATGCATAATCCATTTGCTCGTTTTCATGAGCCTACGACAATCGACGCCTACATGAAGGCACCTATGGTGGCTGACCCGATTAACCTCATGGATGCTTCAGCCATTGGTGATGGTGCCGCCGCTTGTGTTGTTGTCCCCCTTGAGATATTTAAAGGGCAGCCGACGCATCGAGTCATCAAGGTACTAGCCTCAGCCGCAGCCACCGATACGATTGCCATTGATCACCGCAAGGATCCATTGTGGTTGAAAGCGGCTAATCTCTCAAGCGCACAAGCGTATTCACAAGCCGGAATCACTGAAAGGGATGTCGATTTCTTTGAGCTTCACGATGCATTCTCAATTATGGCCGTACTTTCACTTGAGGCAAATGGATTTTCTGAGCGCGGTAAGGGACCTCGACTGGCATTGGATGGAGAAATCCTGCCGAGTGGCAGGGTTCCCATCGCGACGCGCGGAGGGCTGAAAGCGCGCGGACACCCGGTGGGTGCGACTGGTATGTACCAGATCGTTGAGGCTGTGCAACAGTTGAGGGGTGAGGCTGTGGGTTCACAGGTTGAAAACGCGCGCATCGGAATGACTCAAAATATTGGCGGCAGCGGTTCCAACATCATTACCCACATTCTCCAAAGTGTATAACTAATCAGCCTAATTCGATTGACCAGGTGCCTTTGAAATCAATCTCAATTGACGAAGTAACCCGATACCGCCTTAAGAATTTTCATCAATCACCTGGTGACCATCTGCAAACGTCCGACCAGGCGGTTGACTTTGTCAACCAGCGAGGTTTCGTCCTCTTCTGGCCGGATCCGAAAATGGATCTTCCGAATTTATGGCAGGCAGTCGCCGGCAAACGTCCTGTTCCGGATAATCATGATGATCCGGGACACATTACCTGGAATTGGAAAGACACCCTGCTTGACAAAAAAGTTTGGTATTACGCTCGTTTACTCCGCCACCGCAATACAATGGTCTCATTGGACTTGATACCCTATTTTTACGCCCTTTCTCCCAATTTTGGTTCACCTGAAGAGGACATCCACGACCAGTACATGCAGGGAGAAATACCACTTGAAGCCAAATTGATCTTTGATACACTCCTAAATAAGGGTCCGCTGGACACAATTTCCTTACGCAAGGAATCGCATTTATCCTCTGCCTCCTCCACTCAGCCATTCACCCGGGCATTGAATATCCTTCAACACGATTTGAAAGTGCTCCCGACAGGTATCGCAGAAGCCGGTGCCTGGCGCTACGCCTTCCGTTACGACCTCACCCATCGATATTTCCCTGATCTGATAGAAATCGCACATAATATAAGTGAAACCACCGCCAGGACAAAATTGATCACGACCTGCCTCGACTCTATGGGAGCTGCAACTGCCAGGGAAGTGGCGTCAGT
>CAZSGL010000269.1:0-1567 GCA_964606265.1 uncultured Anaerolinea sp.
CAATGGATGCCTCTCACCCTTATATTATTCTCGAGAACAACCGCTGTATCCTTTGTCGCCGCTGTGTGAGAGCTTGCGGTGAGTTGGTTGGGAACTACACCCTTGGATTCGAAGAGCGCGGTGCTAAAAGTATCCTGGTAGCGGATACCGGTGTTCCCCTTGGTCAGAGTACCTGTATTTCCTGCGGTTCTTGTGTCCAGGTCTGCCCAACTGGCGCTTTAATTGATCGCTGGAGTGCTTATCGTGGACGCGAAACCCAGGTGGAAAGAACAAAAACCATTTGCGTCGGCTGCTCAATCGGCTGCGGAATTGATGTCCTCACACGTGACAACAGTCTCGTCCGTATTGAAGGCGATTGGGATTCAAAAGTAAACGAAGGGGTTATTTGCGAGGTTGGTCGATTTGCTCCAATGACTGACAAATGCGAACGACTTGCGACTCCGTTGATTCGAAGGAACGGTGCATTAAAAGCCGCAACATGGGACGAAGCCATTACTGCCATTTCTACAAAGCTAAAATCCACCCCGAAAGGGATCGCTGCTGTAGTATCAACACGCCAATCCATTGAAACCTTGTACCGCTTCAAACAACTTTTCTCTGAAAAATTAGGTTCTGATTCTGTTAGCACAACTGAGGAAGGTCAATTCACCTCGGAATCATCTGCTCAGGCAGATACTCTTCGGCAGGTTTTTGAAGGGAAATACTCCGATCTTGGCGCAGCCGATTCAATTATGGTGGTTGATGAAGATTTCTCGAAAGATCATCAGGTTGCTGGTTTCTTCATCAAACGAATTTTGTCAGCACAAACCAAATTGCTTGTTCTGGATAAGGAAGAGAATTTCCTTGATAAACACGCCAATAAGACCCTGAAGGCATCTAAAGGCACACAGGTAGATACCCTCAAAGCATTAACTGCCGCAATAGTGAAACTTGGTTTGGCTAAGAAGAATTCAACAGTTGTTGCATCTGAATTACAGGGACTTGCAGATAAGACTGGCCTCTCAACCGATGATTATTTAGACGCGGCTTTTGTTATCGCTTCATCAGAACGCCCAGTTTTCGTCTACAAAGATGGCACTATCCTGACACAACTCAAGGTTTTGGCAGATCTAATCGATGCGAAACTGGTGTGCCTCAAGGGTGCTGCAAACAGCCTTGCGGCTTCACAACTGCACCTCGAGAAACCGCTTCAATTATCCGGGAAGCAGATCGTATTTGTTACTGCCGGTGACGAAGAACTATCTCAAAAGATGATCAAAGAAATTGAGAAAGTTCCATTCAAGGTGGTCCAGGGCACATATAGTTCCTCACTTACCGGACTGGCTGACATCGTTCTTCCATCGACCTCATGGTTGGAACAGGAAGGTCATTACCTCAATTCAGAGGGTTTGATTCAGCTAGCGCAGAAATCTATCACTCCTTCCGAAGATCTGCGAACACCATATGAAACGCTTGCCTTAATTGCTGATCAACTGGACATTGAACTGTCAAATGATTGGGAGCGTGAAACCCATAAGCGTATTGCACCGGTTGAGTTGGGTAAATAGTTTCATAACCACATTGGGCG
>CAZSGL010000270.1:0-1539 GCA_964606265.1 uncultured Anaerolinea sp.
GGTACGGTCCGGGGTAACCTTTAAAAGGGCTGTAACAACCATATTTCTTCAAAACATCTTCAGCGGCTGCGTCCAAGTCGGCAGTAGTCACTCCCGGGCGAATCACCGCGCGTGCGGCTGCCAGTGCTTCCGCATTAATGCGGCCGGCTTCGCGCATGATGGTGATCTCCTGGGGAGTCTTAAGAGTAATCTGCCGTTCCCAGGACATAGCTCAGGCTTTCTCCACTAATTTCACCAGGTCACGAGTGACATCGTCAATGGTTTGGGTACCATCCACTTCAGCCAGTAACTGGCTTTCACGGTAGTAATCAATTAACGGTGTCGTCTGATCGTTGTAAACCTTGATGCGGTTTTCAACCGTTTCAGGCTTGTCATCTTCACGTTGGTAAAGTTCAGAACCATCCAGGTCACAAACCCCCGGCATGCGGGGTGGATTGTATTTCTCATGGAAAATGTGCCCTGCTGATTTACACGTCCACCTGCCGCTGAGTCTCTCGATGAGCATAGCCGGCGGTACCGAAATGTAAGGCACCAGGTTCACACGACTTCCAAATTCCTTGAGCATTTCTGCCAGAGCATCCGCCTGAGAAGGCGTCCGGGGAAAACCATCCAGCAACGCACCTTTTTTGCAATCAGTTCGGCTCAGGCGTTCGCGCACCATGGCTATGGTCACGTCATCCGGCACCAAAGCACCGCGTGACATGAAAGTCTGCGCCAGTTTACCAAGGTCAGTTTGTTTTTTTAGGTTCTCTCTAAAGAGGTCACCGGTGGAAACATGTACAAGTCCAAACTTTTCAGAGATAAGATCGGCCTGTGTTCCCTTGCCTGCTCCTGGTGGTCCTAATAAAACAATATACCTTGCCATACTAGCCCTTGATGATACTTTCATCGTAACCATGAACCTTAAGTTCAGTTTCGATGATAGTGAAGGTGTCGCGGACAACACCAACAACGATCAACAATCCTGCTGCAGAAACGACAAAGAGCGTCGATTGCGACAGGGTCGGGATAAGTGCACCGAGGATGTACGGGAACACAGCCACAAATCCCAGGAAAAACGCTCCAGGAAAGGTGATTCGCCGTTGTACCTTGGTGAGATATTTTTGGGTTGGTCCTCCCCGAACAACACCGGGGATTTGGGCTCCTTGTTTCTTCAAAGTATCACCATAATTTTGCTGTGCAAAAAGCACGTCGGTGTAGAAGAAACTGAATGCCACAACCAGCACAAAGAAGATTATCGGGTAAACCCATCCGAATTGTCCCGCGCCGCTAAACATCTCATAAACTCCATAGAAGAATCCGGATGTTTTTCCTTTAATAAAATAGGAAGCGATCAGCGCCGGGAATGAGAGGAAAGTTTGGGCAAAGATCAATGGGATCATACCAGCCATGTTAACCAACAATGGCAGGTTGCTGCGCACAGGCATAGACATACGGTTGCCAATGCGGCGTCCCGGGAAGAGTACTGGTACGTTCCTGCGGCCCTGCTGTACGTAAACGATGGCAAAAATGATTAGTCCAAGTACTGCCACCATCAGG
>CAZSGL010000271.1:0-1503 GCA_964606265.1 uncultured Anaerolinea sp.
GTGTTCATGAACTTTACCGTCAGCGGCATCGGTATCTTCACCGCTGTCAAACTGGATGAGATCTTCCGCCAGTGGCAATTCATGGATGAACGCTCGATACTCACTGGACACTGGCACATCCTCGCCACCCTCACCGCCACTATCCTGCTGATGTTCTACGCGGATATGGCTGGGTTGAAAGGTCGACCCCGCCAATGGTTCGGCTGGATTTTAATCATTGGCTCTGACCTGGCTTTCGGTGCTGTCACCATTTACGAGATGCGCCGACTGATCACTCCCGAAGCCACGCAGCAGCCTTTGGTTAATGCCACAACCTTATTGGGTGATATCGGCATCATCGCCGTGCTCCTCATCCTGGCTGCCCTAATGGGGTGGCGCTTGATCGACCTGTTCAAGAAGAAAGGCCGCTGGTCAGTTGAAACTAAAGAAACCGCGATTACCAGGGTGGGGGTGAAGAAATGAATAGGATCCTCCCGCTACTGTTGATACTCGTGTTTCTCACCTCCTGCCAGCCGATTGACCTGAACGCAACCATTCCAGACTTCGATACCGGGATCGATCCAGACTCCTGGGCAGTCATCCCTGCGGGCGAGTTCCTCAAGGGACAGTTTAATGAGGAAGCCAGCATTGAATACGATTATGAGATCATGATCACCCCTGTAACCAATACCCAGTATGCACTCTTTCTAAATGAGGTGCTCGAAACCCAAGATGCTTCCGTGGTTGAAAAACAGGTGGTCGGGCCTTACCCGGGGGACACATTCAATGCTATCCGCCATGAAGAGGAAATCCCTGCCGGAGACTACCTCTATATCAATATTGATGAACCTGCTTTGCGCTTGACCTTCGACGATTCCACGTTCACCCCAAAAGCCGGGTACGAGGATCACCCCATGACCATGGTTTCCTGGTTTGGTGCAAGAGCTTACTGCGAGTTTTATGGTTATCGCCTACCGACAGAACTCGAATGGGAAAAAGCAGCCCGTGGATCTGATGGGCGTGCATTCCCCTGGGGAGATGCCATCGACCGGAATATTGCCAACTATACCGCCAGCCGAGATCCGTTTGAAGATATGCGCACATTCGGTTCCAACACCACCCCGGTGGGTTTTTATAACGGCAAGAATTACGACGGTTACCTGACGTTGTCCAATGCCAGCCCTTATGGCGTTTACGACATGGCTGGGAATGTGTGGCAGTGGACAGGAGATGTCTACCCTGACCAGCACTATCGCTACATGCGTGGAGGGAGTAAGAATCATTACGAGAACACCTTGCGCACCTGGGTGACCAACAATGCCACCCCCACTTTCGCCGGTCCAGCGGTCGGGTTCCGTTGTGCGATGCAGCCTTAAAGGATGGATAATGGAATGAGAATGCGCTGGCAATCCATTAAACAATACTGGCCGTTATTCAAAAGCCTGCAAACCCTGTTATTAACGGTAACTGGTGTGGCAGGGTTTATGAGTGCGCGCTGTCCAATCCAACACTGGAGCAGCATGG